>CAMBCF010000051.1 GCA_945864585.1 Bordetella parapertussis
GCTGAATTCGGTGACCCACTCAAAGCGCTACCGTGGGAGCAGCGCCACGACGCACTCGACGGCGCGACGATCGCCGTCAACACCACCAGCCTCGGCATGGCCGGACAGCCCGCACTCGACATTCACCTCGACGCATTGCCGAAGACGTCCCTGGTTGCGGACATTATCTACGTGCCGCTGGAGACGCCGTTGCTGGCGGCAGCACGGCGGCGCGGAAACGCCACTTCAAACGGACTGGGCATGCTGCTGCACCAGGGCCGCCCGGCGTGGAAGCTGTGGTTTGGTATTGAGCCTGTGGTTACCGCCGAATTGCGCTCGTGGGTTGAGCGCAGTCTCTGACGATACGCAAAGGTAGTCGCACACGTGATAGAAGTCGGGCAAGTAGCTGCCTTGGCATCCCAATTGGTCTGCCACCTGATCGCCGTACCCGGTGTCGCACACCCTTTATGCGCCCGGAAAACCGGACTACACTGTGCGCTGGAGTCGTTTTGTGGCGGTTTCGTGGCAGGCCAACCGAACGTATGGAGGCAGCGATGAAAACAGTGAAGCAGTTGTTACAGGCGAAGGCTGGCGGAGGTGGCGTGGTGCATGCGGTTTCTCCGCAGACGAGTGTTTTTGAGGCGATAAAGCTGATGGCGGAAAAGAGCATCGGCGCGCTGGTGGTGCTGGATGAAGGGCGCCTCGCCGGCGTGTTGTCGGAGCGCGATTACGCGCGCAAAGTCATTTTGCTGGGGCGCTCATCCCAGACTACCCAAGTGAGTGAAATCATGACTGCAAAGGTTTGCACGGTGGGATCGGATGAGACGGTCGAGGCGTGCATGGCGATCATGACCGAAAAGCGCATTCGCCACCTGCCGGTGGTCGATGCCGGGAAACTCGCCGGCGTGCTGTCGATAGGCGATCTGGTGAAGGAAGTGATCGCCGATCGCGAAGAGACGATCAAGCAGCTTGAGAGTTATATACGGAGTTGATAGGTCGTTGCGCGTCAGGAGTTGAGAGTGACTCCCCTTCAGCCGGGCGCGCTACACTCCCAACCCCGAGCACTAAACTACCAACAAGGCAACTATGAAATTTGGCGCAATCATCATTGGCGATGAAATTCTGTCCGGCAAGCGGCAAGACAAGCACATGGCGAAACTGATCGAAGCACTTTCCACGCGCGGGTTGGAACTGGCGTGGTCGCATTACCTGGGCGACGAACCGCCGTTGATTGTTGCCACACTGAAGCACGCGATGACATTGCCGGACGCGGTGTTCAGCTTTGGCGGCATAGGCGCCACGCCTGACGATCACACGCGCCAGTGCGCGGCGGATGCGGCTGATGTGGGGCTTGCGTTACACGCCGATGCCGAAGGCGAGATTCGTGCGCGTTTCAAGGACGACCCCAAGGGCGTCACACCGCTGCGTCTGGCGATGGGCGAGTTTCCGCTGGGTTCCAGCATTATTCCCAACCCGTTCAACCGCATACCCGGCTTTCATTTCAAGAACATCTACTTTGTGCCGGGATTCCCGCAAATGGCGTGGCCGATGATCGACTGGGTGCTCGACACGCACTACCCGCATCTGTTCGATGCCAATCGTATCGGCGAGGCCGCAATTATCGTGCGTGAGGCCGGGGAAAGCCTGCTTATCGATTTGATGAAAGCGGTGCAGGGAAAATTTTCGGCGTTGAAGATATTCAGTCTGCCGCGCATGCAGCCGGAGCGTTTTATTGAACTCGGCGCGCGCGGGGATCCGCAGCAAGTAGCGGTGGCGCTCGAGGAACTCAAGCAGGGTGTGACGGCGATGGGTTTTCCGTGGACTGACGCGCCGAAGTTCGGGGGGAAATAAAAAATGCCCTGAGGCTCGCGCCCCGGGGCATTTTTTCCAACAGCATCTACTGCTTACTTCTTCGCTTTTTTCGCAACCGTTGCGGTGCGCTTGGCAGCGGTCTCGAGGTTGGTTTTGGCGGTGTCGTTAAATTGCTTGGCAGCCTTCGCCATATTTTCGTAAGCGGTATTGCCGGTGGCGATTGCCGATTTGAACGCATTGATGCCGGCTTCCGAGCCTGCCGGTGCGGTTTGCGCGAACTTGTCGAGCGCAACCACGAACTGTTTGTTGAAATCCGCAACTTGCTGTTCGATCAGCTTGCCGAATTCGGCTTGCGTTTCGGTCGCCACTTCGTAGACGCTCTGCACGTATTCCGCGGCTTTTTCAAGCGCCGGCTGCGCCACACTGTCTTTTACATCGGCGAACTGCTGCAGGTCTTTGATCGACGCCAAAACCTTGGCATTGTCTGCGCTGTCAGCCAGCGCGCTTTTGGTGGCTTTCAACTGGATTTCAAACAGGCGTTCTGCGCCGCCCAGGGCGACACTGGCGAAACGGGTAGCGGCATCAAAATTAGCTTTGTTCAGTGCGGCGAATTGTTCTGGTGCTTGATACATTATAAATCTCCTTTTAAATCAATTAGATAAATTGTAAAATTATATTTTTGTCGCAGCTAAATTACGTTATTGCTGCGATGCACAATTAGAATTATAAGGTCTGAACCTGAGAAGTCAAGTGCTTGGGAAAAATATTTTGTGCAATGCGGCAAACGTCACTAAATGTGTCTTTTTTGACTTCCAAAGGGGTTGCCGCTAGCATTAAAGCAGCTCTTTCAATCATGCGGTCAGGCCAGTTCTCCGACCGCTCCTTCGTGTGTTTTTAGCGCTTTAAGGCCCCGTGGAGTCCCCCGCAGCAGCGAACTGGATACTGCCTTCATTGAGCGTGGCCCACGCGCGTGAAGGCCAGTTACAGGTAGCGGTGCTCGGCGCGTGGAATCTGCGCGCCATGCAACCGGTGATCGATAAGCTGCGTAGCCAATTAACGGATTTGGCGGGCTCGCCCGGCAACCTGCGCAACGTGCATTGGGATTTGACCGGCATTACGCGGCTGGATCACGCCGGCGCGATGATGTTGTGGCATGTGTGGGGGCGCCGCCGCGCGCCGCACCTTCAACTGCGCGCCGATCACGAGGTGTTTTTCACGCACTTGCAGGTGCAGCAGCTGGAGACAGCGCCGCCCAGGAAACTGGATTGGCTGCTGCCGGGACGCATGGCGACCGCGCCGTTCTTTACCCTGGGCGCGCACATCCTGCAGGTGATTCAATTGCTGGGCACCGTGAGCCTTGCCTTTGTCGAAGGCGTGCGGCATCCGTCGCGCATGCCGTGGAAAGAAATCTCCGCCAACGTCTACCGCACCGGAGCGCAGGCGCTGGGCATTACCGCGCTGGTGGGGTTTTTGATCGGCGTGGTGTTGTCATATTTATCAGCACAACAACTGAAGGCCTACGGCGCGGGTATTTTTATAGTCAACCTGCCGGGCATTGCGGTGGTGCGCGAATTGGGGCCGGTACTGGCGGCGATCCTGGTAGCCGGTCGCTCCGGTTCGGCGATGACCGCGCAACTGGGGGTGATGCGTGTCACCGAGGAAATTGACGCCATGTCGGTGATGGGCATACCGTACACCTTGCGCCTGGTGCTGCCGCGCATCATCGCGCTGGCGATTTCGATGCCGCTGATCGTGTTATGGACCAATGCCATTGCACTGGTGGGTGGCATGGTGTCCGCGCGTTACGAGCTGGATATCAGCGTGTCGTATTTTGTTGCCGAATTGCCCAACGCGGTACCCATAGCCAACCTGTGGCTGGGCCTGGGCAAGGGTGTGGTGTTCGGTATTTTGATCGCGTTGCTCGCCTGCCATTTTGGGCTGCGCATCGAACCCAACACCGAGAGTCTCGGCGTGGGCACCACCAACTCGGTGGTGGCGGCGATTACCATCGTGATTGTGGTGGATGCCATTTTCGCGGTGCTGTTCTCCGGCATCGGCGTGACATGACGGCGGCTATGGCAACTGAGTGTATTATCGACATCCGTAATCTGTGGACGCAATTCGGCGCGCAGGTGGTGCATCGCGACTTGAATCTGTGCGTGCACCGCGGCGAGGTGCTGTCGCTGGTCGGCGGCTCCGGCAGCGGCAAAAGCATACTGTTGCGCGAGATGCTGGGACTGGAACAGCCCACGCGCGGCGAAGTCAGGGTGTTTGGCATTTTGCTGCGCGACGGCGATCCGCTCGAACTGCGGCGGCTGCGCAACCGCTGGGGCATGCTGTTTCAGGAAGGGGCGATGTTCTCCGCGCTCACAGTGTTTGAAAACGTGGCGCTGCCGCTGCGTGAATTGAAAACACTCGACGAAAATCTGATTCACGATCTGGTGATGTTAAAGCTCGATATGGTGGGCATTGAAGCGCGTCACGCCGGCAAAATGCCCTCGTCGCTGTCGGGCGGCATGGTCAAGCGCGTGGGCCTCGCGCGCGCGCTGTCGCTGGAGCCGGAACTGTTGTTTCTCGACGAGCCCACCGCCGGCCTTGACCCCGACCGCAGCGAAAGTTTTTGCACACTGATTGCTACACTCAAGCGTGAGCTGGGGCTGACGGTGGTGATGGTAACGCACGATCTGGATACCATCGTTTCAATCTCGGACCGGGTTGCCGTGCTGGCGGACCAAAAAATTGCCGCGCTCGGCACCGTGGCCGAGGTGGCCGCCGTGCCGCATCCGTTTATCCTGAATTTTTTCCAGGGTGACCGCGGCAAACGCGCACTGGAAGGATTTAAACCGTCAGCGCCGCACGCGCGCGTAGCGGCAACGGAAACCCGGGAGAATTGATTCATGGAAAGCCGCGCTCATGCGATTGCCGCCGGCCTCTTCACCGTGCTGTTGGGTATCGGTGTGGTTGTCGCCGCACTGTGGTTCAGCCGCGCGGATTACGATCACGTCACCTATGTGCTGGAATCAAAGCATTCGGTGTCTGGTCTTAATCCGCAGGCGCCGGTACGGCTGCGCGGTGTGCAGATCGGCAAGGTGCAAAGCATCGAATTTTATGACGAAGACCCGCGCATGATACTGATCACCATACTGGTCAAGGGTGGTTCGCGCATTAGCCGCGGCACCAGTGCACAACTGGGTTCGCAGGGCATTACCGGCACCTCTTATGTGATGCTCGAAGATGACGGCAAGAAACCCGAATTTCTGCCGCCCGCCACTGACAAAGCGTCACGCATTCCCGTCAAGCGCGCGCTGTTCGATGAAATCGCGACCTCGGGACAGGACATTCTTTATCAAGTAAGCAAGGTGGCGCAACAAGCCGAAGCGCTGCTGAGCGAACCCAATCAAGCCCGGCTCTTGGGCATGATCGGCTCGGTGCAAAGCGCCACCGATCGCCTTGCCACGCTGGCGCAGACGCTGGAGCCTGGCGCGCGCAGCCTGCCTGCGCTCGCGGGCGACGCGCGCAGGATGATGGCTGCCGCGGATATGGCGTTGCGCGATATCCAGCCGGCGTTGCAGGAAGCAAAAGCCACGCTGGCGGGCATTGACAAACTCGCGCGTGAATATTCGCAACGGGCGGAGGCGCTGGATCGCGTGGCAAAAAGCGCCGAACAAATTGGCGCTGCATCGCAGGGCGCCGCCACCAGCGTATCCACTGTCGCAGCCGATGTCGCGCCGCGCATGAACGCGCTGATCGAAGAACTCGCGCGCAATTCGCGCAATCTCGACCGGCTGCTGACTGAATTAAACGAACGGCCGCAGGGGCTGGTGTTCGGGCGGCCCAGTGGCAGGCCGGGGCCGGCGGAGGCGGGTTATGTCGAACCGTCCAAGAGCAAATAGGGATATACCAGGATGAATAAAATCAGGATTTTGTTTTTATTGACATTCATGTCGTCGTGGCTCGCCGGTTGCGCGCTCGGCCCCGAAAAGCGTGACGCTCCCGCGGTGTTTGATCTCGGCCCGCAACGTGTTGCGCAGGCCGCCCCGGTCGTCATCAACGCCACCCTCTTGATACCGCCGGTTGCGGCAAGTCCGTGGCTGGATAGCCCCAACATTTATTACCGGCTGACGCACACCGACGCGAGCCGTCCTGATGCCTACGCGCAGCACCGCTGGACCCTATCGCCCGCGCTGCTGCTCACCGAGCGCCTGCGCGCGCGCCTTGCTGCATCGCGCGGAGTGGTCACCCCGCAGGACGGCGCCAGGGCAGACTACGCCTTGCGCGTCGAACTCGAGGATTTCAGCCAGCAGTTTGACAACGCACGGGCGAGCAAAGTCACCGCGCGCCTGCGGGCATCGCTGATCGATCAAAACACTCGCGCGCTGCACGCGCAGCGCAGCTTCAGCTTGGAGCGCGCCGCCGCGCCCAACGCTGCCGGGGCCGTGCAAGCGCTGTCTGCCGCCAGCGACGCCGTGATCGAAGAACTGGCGGCATGGGCCGCGCAGAGTATCAAACGGTAGGAGAGCCGATCATGAGTACCATTTTCAGCAAAATCATCCAGCGTGAAATTCCCGCCGACATCGTTTACGAAGACGAGCTGTGCCTGGCGTTTCGCGATGTCAACCCGCAAGCACCCACACATGTGCTGCTGATCCCCAAAAAAGAGATTCCGCGTCTGGTGGATGCCCAGCCGGAAGATGCCGCCTTGCTCGGGCACCTGTTGTTGACTGCCAACAAAATCGCCCGGCAACTCGGTGTGGGTGATGCCTTTCGTCTGGCGGTGAATAACGGCGCCGACGCGGGGCAGAGCGTGTTTCATCTGCATCTGCACCTGTTGGCAGGACGGGCGTTTAAGTGGCCGCCGGGGTAAGGGTCCAAAATTAGCCGGAATTGTCGCGACTGACGCGGGCAGTCCGATCGGGTTGAACTGACGGGATTGCGCCCGTCAGTTCGACCCGATCGAACTGGCGCCGAATGTCAATAGCTGCCTGATAGCGCAATTGCGGCGTCCGGCAATTTGGCGTGCTGCTGCAAAACTGCGCCCCGGCTCCCGCCCGTAGCAGCTATCATGGCGCCCTTTATTTAAACGGGCGGTTTGCAGGTGATCCAATTTCGTAATCTCTCGCTTGCGCGCGGCGCGCGCAAGCTGATCGAAGACGCCAATTTGCAGGTGCATGCCGGCTGGCGCATCGGCCTTGCCGGCGCCAATGGCAGTGGCAAGACGAGTTTGTTTGCGTTGCTGCGCGGCGAATTGCATGCCGATCTCGGTGATTGCGAAATGCCCGCGGCGTGGCGCATTGCGACGGTGGCGCAGGAAACGCCGGCGCTGGAAATGCCGGCGATTGAATATGTGCTGGATGGCGACACCGAGTTGCGCGCTATCGAGCGCGAGCTGGCCGAGGCGGAGGCGCATCATGAAGGCGGCCACCTGCTTGGGGAACTGCATGGGCGCCTGAACGATATCGGCGGCTACGGCGCGCGCGCGCGCGCGGCGTCGCTGCTGGCGGGGCTGGGTTTTGCCGCGGACGAGATCGAGCGGCCGGTGGCGGAGTTTTCAGGGGGCTGGCGTATGCGCCTGAACCTCGCGCAGGCGCTGGTGAGCCGCTGCGATTTGATGCTGTTGGATGAGCCGACCAACCATCTGGATCTGGACGCGGTGGTATGGCTGGAAAAATGGCTGGCGAGTTTTCGCGGCACGCTGGTGGTGGTGTCGCACGACCGTGATTTTCTCGACGGCTGCACCACCCACATAGCGCACATTTACAACCAGCGGCTCACGCTCTACACCGGAAATTACAGCGCGTTTGAAACGCAGCGCGCGGCGCAGCTGGCGGTGCAGCAGGCGATGTTCGAGAAGCAGCAGCGGCAGATCGCGCATCTGCACAGCTATATCTCGCGCTTTCGCGCGCAGGCCACCAAGGCGCGGCAGGCGCAAAGCCGCCTGAAGGCGCTCGATCGCATGGAAATCATCTCGGCGGCGCATGTCGATACGCCATTTGATTTTGCGTTCATGGCGCCGGAGCGCGCATCCGATCCGATGTTGACGCTGGACGACGTGGATGCGGGTTATGACGGCGTGCCCATCCTGAGCGGCGTGAAGATGACGATGCGCCCCGGCGCGCGTATCGGTTTGCTGGGGCCGAACGGCGCGGGGAAATCCACGTTGATCAAATTGCTGTCGGGAGAGAGTGAACCGCTCGCCGGCAGACGCGTGGAAGCGCGCGGCCTGGCCATCGGCTATTTCGCGCAGCATCAGCTCGAACAACTGCGCCCGGAGGAATCGCCGCTATGGCATTTGGTCAACAAAGAGCCGCGTACGCGGGAGCAGGAACTGCGCAATTACCTCGGTGGCTTTGATTTTCGCGGCAAGATGGTTGAATCAGCGGTGGCGCCGTTTTCCGGCGGCGAAAAATCGCGCCTCGCGCTGGCGCTGATGATACGCACGCGGCCGAATCTTCTGCTGCTCGATGAACCGACCAATCACCTGGATCTGGAAATGCGCCATGCGCTGAATGTGGCGCTGGCCGAATACGAGGGCAGCCTGGTGCTGGTATCGCATGATCGCGCGCTGTTGCGTAGCGTGTGCGACAGCTTTTTGCTGGTGGCTGATGGCAAGGTGAGTGAATTTGACGGCGATGTGGACGACTATCTGGCATGGTTGGCGGCGCGCCGGCAGGCACAAAATACAAAAGTAAGTTTGAAACCGGCGGCGTTGCCGAAGGTTGTTGCGAAGGATAAACCCTTGCAAAAAAAACCACCGGGCAATCGCCGCCCGCTAGAAAAAGAGACCGAAAAACTAGATCGCGATCTGGCGAAGTGGAACAACGAAAAGCTGGGGCTGGACGCGCGGCTTGCTGATCCGGCGCTGTATCAGAATGCAAGTACCGCGGATTTGCGCAAGTTGGCCACGCGCCAGGCCGAGCTCGCGCAACTGATCGATGCCGCGGAGCACCGCTGGCTGGAGGTGCATGCGGCGTTGGAAGCGCTGGCTACGGTGTGAATTGAGCGCCTCATCCGATGCATAGGTGAGTGCTTCAAACCACCAGACTCGTTCACGCCTGCGCGGAATAGAAAAAAAGTATAATAAAAAAAAATAGTTATGAGTGTTTCTCCAAACGGTACACCCGCCTCAGGCTTGGCGCTGGCGCTGCCCACCGCACTCATTGGGCAAACCTTTACCGCTGCGGTGATGTTCTCACCGGCGGTGCTGGCGCCCGCGGCGAGCGTGGACATCGGCGTGCCGGCAACGCTGGTGGGGGTGGTGACCGCGCTGATTTATCTGGCGTCGGCGATCGCGGCGCCGGCGGCGGGTGCGCGCGTGCCGCGCATGGGTGCGGTGCGCATGACGCAGTTCGGCTTGCTGGTGGCGGGCACGGGGCTTGCGCTGGCGGCGCTTGCGCATCCGGCGGCGGTGATCATTGCGGCGCTGGTTATCGGTTTGGGCTATGGGCCGTCAACGCCTGCGGGTTCGGCGCTGCTGGCGGAGCATACGCCGCCGCGCCTGCGCAATGTGATCATGTCGGTGCGTCAAACCGGCGTGCCGTTGGGCGGCGCATTGGCGGGCATTGCGATTCCGTGGCTGATTACCACGGGCGGATGGCGCATGGCGGTGCTGGTTAGCGCGGGGGCGTGCGCGGTGATTGCCGTTGCCTTGCAGCCGCTGCGCGCGAAATTTGATCATCCGACGGCGCGCGCGAACGCGGCGCATGCGGATTTCGGCGATGCGTGGCGCCTGCTGTTGTCGCATGCCGAGTTGCGGCGCATTTCGTTCACGGCATTCCTGTTTGGCGGCGTGCAGATGACGTTCGCGAGTTTTCTGGTGGTGTTTCTGGTGGAACGCGCTGACTTGAGCGTGGTGCGCGCGGGCGCGGTGCTGTCGGCGGCGATGCTGTCGGGGATCGCGGGGCGATTGTTATGGGGCGCGGCGGCGGATTATTATCGCAATCCACGAGGGGTGTTGATTGCACTGGGTGTGGCTGCCGCGGTGTGCGCGGCGGCGATGACGCAGGTGTCGCCGCAGTGGCCGTATTCCGCGATAGTCGTATTGGCGGGCTTTTTTGGCGCGGCCACGCTGGGCTGGAACGGCGTCTACATCGGCGAACTGGCGCGCGTGGCGCCGCCGGGCAAGGTGGCGATGGCAACCGGCGCGTCGCTGTCGTGCGCGTATTGTGGCGTGGTGGTCGCGCCGCCTGCGTTTGCACTGGTGCTGGCGCTCACCGGCAGCTATGTCGTGGGCTTCATGATGCTCGCGGTGCTGGCGCTGGCGGGCGTGGCGTCGCTGCTGCTGCGGCGCTGATTTCAGTTGCACTTTGCACCGGTGGTAGCGCCCGCTGCCGGCGATCGATGGTTAAAGGAAGATGGGCCATGGCGTTGATGGATTTCATTAAAGGCGAACTGCTGGACGTGATCGAGTGGACGGATGATTCGCGCGACACGCTGTCGTACCGCTTTCCCGATGAAGACAAGGCAATCAAGCGCGGGGCGCAGTTGATCGTGCGTGAATCGCAGGTCGCGCAATTTGTCTACCTCGGCGAGTTCGGCGACACCTTCAAGCCGGGCAAGCACACCCTGGTCACCGATAACATACCGGTGCTGACCAAGCTGCAAAGCTGGAAATACGGGTTCGAGTCGCCGTTCAAGGCCGATGTGTATTACGTCACCACGCGGCTTTTCACAGGTAACAAATGGGGCACCGCCAATCCGGTGATGTTGCGCGACAAGGATTTCGGCATCGTGCGCCTGCGCGCGTTCGGCACCTATGATTTCAAAGTCGTCGATCCCAAAATATTTTTGAAAGAAGTCGCGGGCAGCGATTTTCATTTTCTTATGGATGAATTTGCCGATACCATGCGCTCGCGCATGGTGAGTGTCTTCAGCGACGCGATGGCGAGTTCCGGTGCGCCCGCGCTGGACATGGCGACGGGTTACACCGAACTGGGCGACGCGCTGCTGCAACTCATCAATCCGTCGATCACGCTGAAATATGGTCTGGAGCTCACCAGCTTTCTGGTTGAAAACGTCTCCGTGCCGCCCGAAGTCGAGCAGGCTATCGACAAGCGTTCGAGCATGGGCACGATTGGCAATCTTAACGATTACGTGAAATTCCAGATGGCCGAAGGCCTAGGCAAGGGTACCGGTGGCGGCATGGGCGGGCAGGCCGCCGAAATGGCGATGGGATTCGCCATGGCGCAGCAGATGATGAATCAGCCCGGTGGCATGCTGGGTGCGCAAGGCACGCCGGCGGTGGCGCCGGGGGTGGGGGTGGGGGTGGGGGTGGGGGTGGGTGTGGCTGCGGCAGGGCCGGTCGCGGCGGCACCCGCGATGCCCGATCTGATGGGCGTGCCCGAGGTGCCGAAGCTCCTCGGTGTGTCCGAAGCCGATGTGCTGGCGACACTGCAAAAAAGTAAAATTAAAGGCAAAAAAATCGGTTCGACCTATCGCATCACGCGCGCGGCGGTTGATGAATTCTTGAAGAGTTAAGGCATGGCGCACGTTCCGGTGCAGGATGCGCAGCCCAAAGTAAAGGTGCGCACCAAACATACCTGCCCCGCGTGCGGCGGCGAGGCAGTCTGGAACGCCAACAAGCAGGTGCTGGCGTGCGGCTTTTGCGGCACCGAGGTGCCGGGCACGCTGGATACTGCGGGTGCAGGCAAAATTGTCGAACACGATTTAGCCAGCGCACTGCGCAGCATACCCGACGGCAAGCGCGGCTGGGGCGCGCAAAAACAATCGGTGAAATGTCAAAGTTGCCACGCGATATCGGTGTTTGATGCCGCGCGCCAGTCGCAAGGCTGCGGCTTCTGCGGCGCGATGCAGTTGGCGCCGTACCAGGAGGTGAAAGAAGCGTTCTCACCCGAAAGCCTGCTGCCGATGAAGATCGCCGCCAGCGCTGCGAGTGAGTTGATTAAAACCTGGTATGGCTCGCGCTGGTTTGCGCCCAACAAGTTAAAGCAGGCCGCGCTCACCGATACGATAAAAGGCTTATACATTCCGTACTGGACGTTCGACGCGCAGGCGCACGCGGATTGGGAGGCCGAGGCCGGCTACCACTATTACGAAACCGAGGCATACACCGACAGTTCAGGCAATCGTCAAACACGCCAGATTCAGCGCACGCGCTGGGAGTATGCCAGCGGCCGCATCGATCATTTTTTTGATGATGAGCTGATGCCCACATCGCTCGGCATACAGGCCAATCACCTGCGCGCGGCGGAACCGTTTCCGACGGCGGAGCTGGCGCCGTACGATCCGGCGTATTTGTCCGGCTGGGTGGTCGAGCGCTATCAAATTGATTTGGTGGCTGCCGCGCAGCGCTCGCGCGATCAGATGGAACAGCAGGTGCAATCGATGTGTGACTCCGCGGTGCCGGGAGATACGCACCGCAATCTGAACGTGCGCACCGCGTATAGCGGGCAAACCTTCAAACACATCCTCGCACCGCTGTGGATGCTGCAATACCGCTATGGTGCGAAAAATTTTCAGGTGGTGATGAACGGCTATACCGGAAAAATTTCAGGCGATTATCCGAAGAGCTGGGTGAAAATCGGGTTTACGGTGCTGGCGGTGATTATTATGTTGGTGATTTTGTTTAGTGTGATGGGGCATTGACATATGCTGAGACCAATCCTCCTGCCGTCATTCTGGCGTAGGCCAGAATCCAGTGCGTGCAATTATGCAAAGCATCTCGAATCAAGATCCTTCGGATCGGGTTACAACGTCCCCCAACCTACCTTCCCCAAGGGAAGGGGATGCCGGCCTTCGCCGGAATGACGAGATAGGCATATGACCCGCATGAAAGCCCGGTGAACCACAAGTAATTATGTTCACGCCAACACCGGCGGCAATTGAGGCGCCAGCTTCGCACGCTCGGCAGTAGCCGCACCATTGAGCGCAAAGCCCAGCAATTTCCCTGAAGCATCCAAAAACAACGATTTAACGCCATCGGGCGTCTGCTCGATTTTCCATTCACCTGCCGCGCCGGGCGCGGGGGGCGAAACGATGGTGGGACACGCAGGCGTTTTCACCATCACCGGCATCGCCGGAAAACTCACCGCAGTGGCCTTGCCCGCGAGTGATGCACCCAGCGCGCGTGCTGCGTGCATGATCGGCATCACATACGGCATTACCAGGCCCTCGATTTCCATGCAGTCGCCCAGCGCGTAGATATCCGTGTCGCTGGTTTGCAGATGGCGATTGACCAGTACCCCACGATTCACCGTGAGGCCCGCGGCGCGCGCGAGATCGGTGCGCGGTTTGAGGCCAACAGCAGATAACACGATGTCGGCTTGCAGCATTTCGCCATTGTCGAGCGTTACCTGCAGCGCGCCGCCACTGTGATCGACAGATTTTGTACCCGTGTCGAAATGCCATACCACACCCAGCGCGGCGAGTTTTTGCTGCAACAGCGCGCCGCCCGCGGGCGGCAGCAGCCGGCCCAGCGGTTGATTGGCGATGTCGATTACCTCGACGTGATGTCCGGCGACGACAAGATCATTGGCGAATTCGCTGCCGATCAATCCGGCGCCGATGATTACGATATTTTTTTGGCCTTCGAGCAGCGCGTGAAAGCGCGTGTAGTCATCTAGGTCATTGACGGTGACTACGGCGTCTGCGGCATCGCCGGCAATGGGTAGCCAGATCTGATCCGCACCCAGCGCCAGCACCAGCTTCGAGTAGGCCAGGGTTTCATCGCCGATTTGCAGCGTGTGTGCTGCGGCGTTGATGGCGGTAACGCGCGTGTGCGGTCGGACGGTTGCGTTCAGTTGCGTGGCCATTTGCTCCGGCGTGTTGAGCGCAATCGCGGCAGGCGCCTTTTTTGACGCCAGCGCGTTGGACAACATCGGCTTGGAATAGGAGTGCCCGCTGTCGGCGCTGATTACGGTGAACGGCGTTTCCTTATCAAGCTTGCGCAGTTCTTTGGCGACGTTGTAGCCGGCAAGGCCGCTGCCGAGGATGATGATGGGGTGCATGGGGCGTCTCGATGCCAAGCAGAAAAAAGCCCGCCGCCTGTGCGACGGGCGGCGGGAACTGAACGGTATTTTAAACCAGTTGTGTTGTGCTGATCATGCCGCCAGCAACACCATTTCGAAGTCTTCCTTCGCGATGCCGCATTCGGGGCAGGCCCAGTCTGCGGGCACATCTTCCCAGCGAGTACCGGCTTTAATGCCGTGCTCCGGATCGCCGACCGTTTCATCATACACATAACCGCATACTACGCATTGCCATTTTTTCATGTCAGTTTCCTTGTTGATTCCATTAACCTTGCACTTTTGCCAGCGTAGCCCTGTAGTGATTCGCATGCCGCTCTTCCACTTTCGCGAGTGCAGCAAAGCGCTTGGCTGCTGTGGCGAGCGTCTGCTGAAAGCGCGCGGCGTGTTCTTTTGATTCCTCGATCTGCTCGTCCAATTCCTTCACCGCCGCGCTGTTGCCTTCCTGCTCGGCGAGATGGCGGAAATTCGGATACATCTCGGTGTACTCGTAAGTCTCGCCGGCAATCGCCATTTCCAGCGCCTTGGCGGGCGTGAGTTGCGCGGGCGGGTAGAGCAGGTCGAGGTGGCCGAAGGCGTGCTGCACCTCCTGATCGGCGGTGTCTTCGAATACTTTCGCAGTGGCCTCGTCACCTTGCGCGCGGGCGATCCTGGCGAAGTAGCGGTATTTGATATGCGCCATCGATTCGCCGGCGAAGGCGGATTCGAGGTTCTTGATGGTGATCCCGATGGTGGATTGCGGTTTCATTATGCGTCTCCTTGGTGGTTAAGGTTCGCGTGTGCTTTACGCTTGGGACGCATTTTGATGATGGGCGTGAAATCAATCCAATTGATTGTTGCGATGCTATCGATAGGCAATAGCTATCGATGCTGCTGGCTTTTAAATTTGTAGCGTGCGCTGTGCGCACGAGCATTGCGTAGATCGTGCGCACAGCGCACGCTATGCGTAATTAACGGATTTTTAGATATTTTTAAGACGCAAATCAATGCTCTATCGGGTTCGCTTGCGGCAGTAGCGTCACGCCCGGCAGCCTGCACGCCAGCAGCGCCTCGCGCACGGCCCGCACTGCACGCCTGCGCGGAAAGCTTTTGCGCCACGCCAGCGCGATGCGGCGCGCGGGTTCGGGCGCGGCGAAATTTTTCATGACGGTGAGTTTGGTATCCGCCGTGCGCGATTCGGCGGCGGTGGACGGCAGTACGGTAATACCCACGCCCGAGGCGACCATCTGGCGTATGGTTTCAAGCGAGCTGCCTTCGAGGCTCTGCTGCAAACCCGCGTTGATGACGCCTTTCGTACGTTGGGCGCCGGCACAGGTTTGCAGCACTTGATCACGAAAACAGTTGCCGCTCGATAACAACAGCAATGTTTCGTTGCACAAGTCCGCTGCCGCAATGCGCGCTTTTTTGGCCCAGTCGTGGCTGGCCGGCATCACCACGCGAAACGGTTCGTCGTAAACCGCTTGCGTCACAATGCCGGGTTCGGCAAACGGTTCCGACAGCAGAATCACATCGATGTCGCCGTTCTTCAGCATCTCGCCGAGCCTGGCGGTGTAGTTCTCCTGTATCAGCAGCGGCATTCGCGGCGCACGCTTATGGAGCAGCGGGATCAGTTGCGGCGTCACATAGGGTCCAACCGTGTAGATCGCGCCGAAGCGCAGCGGTGCGGCGAGTTCGTCTTTGCCGGCGGCGGCGATGTGTTTGATGGCCGAGGCTTCTTCCAGCACGCGCTGCGCCTGTTCGATTACGCGCGTGCCGACATCGGTGACGCGCACTTCATTCGCGCCGCGTTCGAACAGCGCCACACCGAGTTCTTCTTCAAGTTTTTTGATGGCCACCGACAGCGTGGGCTGGCTGACGAAGCACTTTTCGGCGGCACGGCCGAAATGCTTTTCGCGCGCGACCGCGACGATGTAGCGCAGTTCCGTGAGTGTCATTGGCTTAGGTTAGGGACTCTTAATTGTACTGTGTCACAAAATAGATTCCCTCCCCTTCAAGGGGAGGGCTAGGGTGGGGATGGGGTGGCACGCCTTCACCCCACCCCCATCCCAACCTTCCCCCTGAAGGGGAAGGAGTTTTCGCAGAGATGCATGAGTTACTTTCTAACACAGTCCAATTAATGGCCCAGGCTTCTTCTTTTTTCATAGCGCCTTCGCGCAACAGGTACGCGGCGGCTTTAGATCCTTGCGCGTGATACTCGGCGAAGCCGGTGCACGTTGCGTCGTTGCCGTTTGCGGCGGGCCACAGCGACACGCCTTGCAAATCACGATCTGCGTCGGTCAGTGCTGCGCCCGCGCCCTCGACCAGCGTGGGGAATAAATCCGCATGCGAGACGATTTGCCGCGAGCAAACCCAGTTCTGCGACGGCTTTCATCACCTCGCCCACTTGTTCGTCTATATGCGTGAATAGTTACGCATACTCAGTGATACGCCGCCTTGACCCCCGGCGGTGGCGAATAGCGGAAGGTGCCTTTGCCGAGTATGGCCGCTTTGCCGCCGTGTTTTTCGATCAACGTGGTCTGATCTTTTTTGGCCGTGCGGTTGGCAACGTCGGGATCGACCACGGTGCGCAGCGTGGCCTCGCATGCGGCGAGCATAGCGGCGTATTTTGTGTCGCGGCCCAGATCGGTGCGCTCATACGGATCGGCTTTAAGATCAAACAACATCGGTGGCAGCCCAACGTAATGCACGTATTTGTATTGACCCTTCTCACCACAGCGAATCATTGAGGCGCCGGTAATCGACGCAGCCGCGTGATACTCGGACAACACCGTGCGTTGCGGCGCCATGCCATTGGCGATGTCGATCAGCGACGCGCCCGGCAGTGTGGCGTCAGCGGCTTCGAGTTTTGCACCTACACTTTGCACGTACGTGGGGAACGCATCAGCCAGCGTCACTGGCGTGTCACACACGCGGCCAGCCGGAATATCCGGCCCCGCCATAATCATCGGGATGCCGGCGGATTCTTCGTACATGGTTGATTTGCCCCACATGCCACGCGTGCCGAGATTGTCGCCGTGGTCGGAGCTATAGACGACGCGCGTGTTTTCGCGCATGCCGAGCGCTTCGAGCGTCTGCAGAATGCGGCCGACATTGTGATCCATGAAGGTGGTGAGTCCAAAGTACGCCGCAATCGCGCGCCGCACCATCGGCTCATCGAAGGCTTCGTCGTAACACATGCTTTTGCGCATGGCGTCGGTGAACGGATGGTGCGGACGTTGATCTTGCGCATACATGTCGGGGAAGGGTATTTGATCTACCGGATACATATCGTAAAATTCCTGCGGTGCGATCAACGGAAAGTGTGGCGCGACAAAGCCCACGTACATGGCCCATGGTTTGTTGGTGCGCCTGGCGTGCTTGGGCGCTTCGTTCTTCAGCCACTTCACCGTTTCGTCGGCGATGGCGCGATCATAGCGTGTGTATTCCGATTCGCCGGGGCCTGCCTCCGGGCCGAGGTTGGCCGCACCTTTGCGGCGCGGCAGTTCATCGCGGATAAGTCCCAGCAAATCACCGACGCCGTTAACGATGTGCATCGGCAGAATTTCCTCATCGAACCCGTTGCGCTTGACATCATCGCCACTGGCGTAATGCAGTTTGCCGATGGAAGTGACATGATGCCCTTGCGCCATCAGGCGATGGCCCCAAGACGGAACTTGTCCGTCGTAGGCAATCGCGTTGTCCCAGCAGCGATGCTCATGCACATAGCGACCGGTGGCAAACGAGGCGCGCGCCGGCACACAGATCGGGCAGTTGGTGTAGGCGTTGGTGAAGCGCGTGCCGCGCGCGGCAAGCGCGTCGAGATTCGGCGTCTTGATCATGGGGTGGCCGTTGCAGCCGAGCACGCGCTTGTTGTGTTCGTCGGAGAGGATGAAGATTATATTGGTGGGTTTCATTTGTATTTTTTAGCCCACAAATCCGAGATATTCACGCCTTTATCGATATCCGCTTTGCGTTTGGTGTCACCGGCGTCGATCTTTTGCGAATGCTCCAGCACCGCGGCAATTTTATCCTGTGGAATAATTGCAATGCCTGCTTCGTCGGCGCAAACAAGATCACCGGGTTTGCACGGCACGCCGCGAATTTCTACCGTGCCATTGACTTCAACGGTTTGCATGCGCCACTTGCCGGTGATCGGCGTGAAGCCGCGGCACCATACCGGCCAATCCATTTCGCGATAACCATCGGGGTCGCGCACGGTGGCGTCAACAATCGCGCCGATGAAGCCCTGGCGTTTGGCGATGGATGCCGATTGTCCGCCCATGTTGGAGCAACCCATCACGCCCTGGATTACCAGCACATCGCCCGACTCGGCCAGATTGTGTGCTTCGGTTTCGCCCTGGGTGTTGATTTTCTCCTGCGCCGCTTTGTGAATTTGCACGTCGCGCGCGATGTTGCGCAAGGTCATCGCGGGGCCGACGATGCGTTTGGTGAAGTAAACCGGCGGCAACTGATACGCGGGTATTACCGCGACGATGCCCAGCTCGTCGCAGGCATCGGACAGCGTGCCGGTCAGATCGACCAGCGCCATGAAGGCATCGATGGTGGCTTTGGCCGGGCGCGGAATGTCGAGCATGCGGATGGCGTCGCGCGGCATGCGGCCGAGCGTAGTCTTGGGCTGGGGCATAGTTTCCTCCGATGAATGGAGAGCGCATTTTAGCGAATTCCACCGGCGTAGGCGCTGTTGCCGTTGTAACCGCGCTTTAACCATCGCGGCAGCCATGAGATACTGAGCGAGTCTGCAATAACAAGGATTTACTCATAATGGCAACACCCAAACGCGGCATGCGCAAGGGCCTTACGGCTTACGGCGACGAAGAATTCTCCCTGTTTCTGCGCAAAGCCTTCATCAAGGCGATGGGCTATACCGATGAGGCGCTGGAGCGACCGATTATCGGCATCACCAATACCTTCAGCGGCTTCAATGCCTGCCATCGCAATGTGCCCGAGCTGATCGAGGCGGTGAAGCGTGGCGTGATGCTGGCGGGCGGCTTGCCGGTGGAATTTCCGGTGATCACGCTGCATGAATCGTTTGTGCATCCCACCAGCATGTATTTGCGCAACCTGATGTCGATGGACACCGAGGAAATGATACGCGGCCAGCCGGTGGATGCAGTGGTGCTGATCGGCGGCTGCGACAAAACCGTGCCGGCGCTGCTGATGGGGGCTGCCAGCGCGAATGTGCCGGCGATCATGCTGGTGACCGGGCCGATGATTACCGGCGATCACAAAGGCGAGCGCCTCGGCGCGTGTACCGACTGCCGGCGTTTCTGGGGAAAATTCAGAGCGGGCGAAATTTCCGAGCAGGAAATCGGCGAGATCAACAACAAACTCGCGCCCTCGGCCGGCACTTGCATGGTGATGGGTACCGCCAGCACCATGGCGCTATGCACCGAGGCGATGGGCATGATGCTGCCCGGCGGCGCGTGTACGCCGGCGGTGATGGCCGACCGGCTGCGTCACGCCGAAGCCACCGGCGCGCGCGCGGTGGCGATGGCCAAAGAGAAATTGACGCCCGATAAAATCATGACGCCCGAAGCGTTCGAGAACGCGCTGCGCGTGCTGCTGGCGGTGGGCGGCTCGACCAACGCCATCGTGCATCTGACGGCGATGGCGGGGCGGCTGGGCATGCAGATTGATCTGGATGCTTTCGACAAAATGGGCCGCGAGACACCGGTGCTGGTGGATCTGAAACCCACCGGTCAGTATTACATGGAAGATCTGGAAAAGGCCGGCGGCCTGGTGGTGGTGCTGCGCGAGATTCGCAGATTACTCAATCTCGATGCGTTAACGGTTACCGGCGACACGCTCGGCGAAAACATCAAAGCCGCGGCGCCGGCGTGGAAGCAGGATGTGGTGCGTCCGTTCAACGATCCGATTTTCAAGGGCGGCAGTATCGCCGTGCTGCGCGGCAATCTTGCGCCCGATGGCGCCATCATCAAGCAGGCGGCGGCGAGTCCGAAATTGATGCAGCACAGCGGGCGCGCAGTGGTGTTCGAGTCGCTGGAGGATTTGGCGAATCGCATCGACGATCCGAAACTGGATGTGAAGGAGGACGACATTCTGGTGATGCAAAACGCGGGGCCGAAAGGCGCGCCGGGCATGCCGGAGGCGGGCTATATCCCGATTCCGAAAAAGCTCGCGCAAAAAGGCCTCAAAGACATGGTGCGCATATCAGATGCGCGCATGAGTGGCACCGCGTTCGGTGCGATTGTGCTGCATGTGACGCCCGAATCCGCGCTGGGCGGACCACTGGCGCTGGTGAAAACCGGCGACAGGATCAAACTCGACGTGCCAGCGCGCACACTGGAACTCCTGGTTTCGGATGAAGAACTCGATGCCCGCCGCAAGCTGTGGAAAAAACCGCGCCCGCGCAAGGAAGACAGCCGCGGCTACCGCAAACTATTCATGAACGAAGTCACGCAGGCCGACCGCGGTTGCGACTTTGAATTCCTGGCGCCGCCGCTGACGCTTAAGGTTCCGCGCGGCATCCGCTAACCGCAGCGCCAAGTTCATGTCCCTGTCGTTGATTCGCGGCAAGCTGTTCTGGAAGTATCTGGTGGTTATTCTGCTGCTGGTGGGCACGGTGCTGACCACCGCCAGCGTGATCGAGTTGTACGCCTCATACGAAGACCTGAAGCGCGTTACCACGGAACTGGAGCGCGAGAAAGCGGCCGCGGTGGTGAGCCGCATTGAGCAGTTCATCGAACCGATTGCGGCGCAAGTGCGCGGCACGGTGACGGCGGCGGCGTCCGCGCAATTGGTGGAGAAAGCGGCTGAATTCAATCGACTGCTGCGCGATGTGCCGGATATCGCCAGCATCCAGTTGCTGGATGGACAGGGCAACGAGCGGCTGGTCATATCGCGCAGCGCACCTGCCGAGGCGGACAGCGGCGTCGATTTTTCGGGCAGCGCGGAGTTTCAGAAAGGCCGCGGCAGCCAAATTTTCCATGGCGCGGTGTACTACCGCAACAACACCGATCCGCGCCTGAAAGTGGCGCTGTCGAGCGGGGGCAAAGACGCCGATGTCACCATCGCGGAAATCAATCTCACCTCGATTTGGGATGCCGCGTCGCAGGTGCGTTCCGGGCGCGAAGGTTATGCCTATATTGTCGATGGTGGCGGCCGCGCCATTACCTACCCCGATGTGGTGACCTCATTGCGGCGCAAAGATCTTTCCCAGTTACCGCAGGTCGCTAATGCGCTGGCGCAGGTCAATAAAACAAATGATTCGAATCAAATACTTACAGTAGCTCCAGGGCGTGATGGCGAGCGTGCGCTGATTGCGCACGCGGTCTCCCCGACGCTGGGATGGCTGGTGTTCGTGGAGCGTCCGCTGCAAGAAGTGCAGGAGCAATTTCGTCCGCGCCTGATCCGCAGTTTTGGCGTGTTGTTGCTGAGCCCGGGGGGGGTCGGCTTTGGTGGCGGCGTTCCTGGCGTGGCGCATGGTGGCGCCGATACGCAGTTTGCAGGAGGGCGCTGCGCGCGTGGGTCGTGGTGAGCTCGACCATCGCATTCAAGTGCACACCGGCGACGAATTGCAATCCCTCGCCGAGGAATTCAACCATACCGCGTCGCAACTCGAAGACGCGCAGCGTGGGCTGGAGCAAAAGGTCGAAGCACGCACGCAGGAATTGAATCGTACCGTGGCCGAACTGCAAGTGCTGGGCGAAGTGGCGCAGGCGGTGAATTCGTCGCTGGACATGCAGGAAGTGCTGGAGAAAATCGTTTCGCAAGCGGTCAAGATCGCAGGCGCCAAGGATGGCACTATCTATGTGCTCGACAATGACGGTCAGCTGCTGACGCCGCAGGCGAATTTTGGTGTTGGCGCGGCGATGCTGGCGGCGCTTAAGCAGTCACGCATCGGCTCGGGCAGCACCACGGTCGGCGCGCGCTGTATACAAACGCGCGGCCCGGTGCAGATCCCCGATATCGAAAAGGAAACTGGCTACCGGCGGCGCGAACTGATGCTAAGCGAGGGTATTCATTCCAATCTTGGCGTGCCGCTGATGCGCGATGAACAGGTGATAGGCGCTCTGGTGGTTCGCCGCACCGAGCGCGGCCTGTTTCCCGATTCCACGGTGGCGCTGTTGCAGGCTTTCGCCGCGCAATCGGTGCTGGCGATTCAGAACGCGCGTTTGTTTCAGCAGATTCAGGAGAAGGGCGAACAACTCGAAGCCGCGAGCAAACTTAAATCGCAATTCCTTGCCAACATGTCGCATGAGTTGCGCACACCGCTCAACGCCATTATCGGCGTCACTGAAATGCTGCACGAAGATGCGGTGGATCTGGAGCGTGAGGATGAACTGGAACCGCTGGACCGGGTGTTGCGCGCGGCGCGCCATCTGCTGGCGCTGATCAACGACATTCTGGATTTGTCCAAGATCGAAGCGGGCAAGATGGAATTGCATCTGGAAAACTTCCCGCTGGCGCCGCTGGTGGACGATGTGGTCAAGACCATACAGCCGCTGGCCGAGAAAACCGGCAACCAACTGGTAGTGAACTGCCCCGCGGATATCGGCGCCATGTTTACCGATTCGACGCGCGTGCGGAAGGCGCTGCTTAATCTGGCCAGCAACGCCAACAAGTTTACCGAGCGCGGCAAGGTTAGTTTTGACGTGAGCCGCGCGGCGGAGCATGGAGAGGATTGGATCACCGTCACGGTCACCGATACCGGCATCGGCATGACAACCGAGCAGCTCGACAGGCTGTTTCAGGATTTCGTGCAGGCCGATGCCTCGACCACGCGCAAGTACGGCGGCACCGGGCTGGGCCTGGCGATTACCCGGCGTATCTGCCAGATGATGGGCGGTGATGTGACGGTCGAGAGCGAGCAGGGCAAGGGGTCGATATTCACGCTGCGCCCGCCGGCGCGGGCGCCAGCGATCGCCCAAGCGCCGGTGCAGCCGGTGCAATCGCTGCGCGCGGCGCGCTCAACCTTGTCGGGCTTGCGCGCCGGGACCGCCGCGCCGGGCGGCGTGCCGGTGATACTGGTGATTGACGACGACGTAACGGTGCTGGAACTGACCGAGCGTTATCTGGTGCGCGAAGGTTTTGCCGTGGTCACCGCGCAGGGCGGCGTCGAAGGACTCAAGCGCGCGCGCGAACTGCGTCCGGCGGCGATTACGCTCGATGTGATGATGCCTGACCTTGACGGCTGAACGGTGTTGGCGGCGATCAAGGGTGATCCGATACTGGCGGACATCCCAGTGGTGCTGATGTCGATCGTGGACGAAAAAAATCGCGGTTATTCAAAGGGCGCGACCGACTATCTGATCAAGCCCGTGAACCGCGAAAAACTGATCCATGCCATACGCAAAATTTGCGGCGTCGAGGGACAACACGTGCTGCTGGTGGACGACGATGACATGATTCGCAGGGCATGTCCACCGCGCCGGAACGCGAGGGCTGGCGAGTCGGTGAAGCCGTCAACGGCAAGGATGCGCTGGATTATCTGGCGGGAAATACCCCCGATATCATCGTGCTTGATTTGATGATGCCGGTGATGGACGGTTTTGAGTTTCTTGATCAAATGCGGCGCCGGCCCGAGTGGCGGGAAATTCCTGTGCTGGTGGCCACTGCCAAGGATTTGACTGCGGAAGAGCGCCAGCGCCTGAGCAACGGTGTGGATCACATTATTCAGAAGCCCGCCTCGGAGCGCGATACAATATTGCAGGAAGTGGGGGCACGCTGGCGGCCTATGTGAAGCGTGCCGATGCCGGCGCGCGTGTCGAAACGCATGACAAAACGAATATCAAAAGTGAGGCCGGGAGCACCGGGAGGCCATGAAAATTCTTTACGTCGAAGATACCGATGACAATATCTACGTGCTGAAAAAACGCCTGATGCGTGCGGGCCATGAGGTGCTGATCGCGATGGACGGCGCCCAGGGCGTATTGATGGCCAGCAGCGAGAAGCCCGATCTGATCCTGATGGATTTGAGTCTGCCGGTACTCAACGGCTGGGATGCGACACGTCAGTTAAAGGCGTCAGCGGAAACACGCCATATACCGGTGATCGCGCTGACCGCGCACGCCATGGCCGGTGCGCGTGAAACTGCGCTGGAGGCGGGTTGCGATGAGTTCGATACCAAGCCGGTGGAGTTGCCGCGCCTGATGGGCAAGATTCAGGCGTTGTGTCCGGGGAACTCATGAGCGCGGCGCCGCATGCAAACAGCGCCTACACCCTGCTGGTGGTCGACGATAACGAAGACAATCGTTATACGCTGACGCGGCGCCTGAAGCGCGAGGGCTACACCCGGATTTCGGTTGCTGAAAACGGGCGTCTCACGCTGGAGATGATGAAGGCGCAGTCCTTCGATCTGGTGTTGCTCGACATCATGATGCCGGAAGTCAACGGCTACGAAGTGCTTGATCGCCTGAAGGCCGACGCGCAATTGCGCCACGTGCCGGTAATCATGATTTCCGCGCTGGATGAGCTGGACAGCGTGATTCGCTGCATCAAGCTGGGCGCCGAGGATTATCTGCCCAAGCCGTTTAATCCGACGCTGTTGCGCGCGCGCGTGGGTGCGTGCCTCGAGAAAAAACGCATGCGCGATGACCTCGTGCATCATGTGCGGCGCATGGAACGCGATCTGGAGACCGCGCGTGAGATTCAGTTGAGCATGATGCCCACGGATTTTCCGGTGGCGAGTGAAACGCAGGGCCTCGATATGCACGCGACGTTGCTGCCGGCGTATGAAGTGGGCGGCGATTTTTATGATTTTTTCTGGCTCACGCCCGAACGGATGTGCGTGCTGGTCGCCGACGTGTCGGACAAAGGCGCGGCGGCGGCGCTGCACATGGCGCGCGCCAAGGCCTCGATACGCTTTCTGTGCGCGAGCGAAGCGTCCGGCAGCTACACGCCTAACACGGCGGAGTTGGTTGAACGCATAGACCGTGAACTGTCTCTCGACAATCCGCACGCCATGTTTATCACGCTGTTACTGGCGGTGGTCGACAGCGGCAGCGCGCGCGATAGAGTGGTGCAACGCCGGACACAACTCGCCGTGCGTGATCAGCGCCGATGGCAGCCTCACCCTGCTGGACGGCGAATGCGGCATCCCGGTAGGCATCGATCCGAAATATTTTCGCTCGGCCGAGAGCGGAAAAATTCCCAGAGGCGGCACGCTCTTTGTTTACACCGACGGTGTGACCGAGGCGATGAATCCTCAGCAAGAGATGTTCGGCACGCAACGTCTCGACACCGTGTTACGCGCCTGCGCGGGACTTGCGCCACGTGCGGTCATCGCCGCGGTATTAGATGGCGTGCAGGGGTTTGCCGGCGCCGCGAAACCCTCCGACGATATCACCATGCTGGCGTGCCGCTGGCGTGGCTAACCTAACCTTGATGTTTTTAAATGAAAAAAAATAGATCGGCCCGTGGCATTAAACCCCGCAGCAAAGCAACTAAAAATGCTGCCGGCCGGCGGTTCGCGGTGCGTAAATCAGGCATCCATGGCCGCGGCGTGTTCGCATTGGCCGCCATCGCCAAAGGCACCAGACTGATCGAATATCTGGGTGAGCGCATGTCGCACCAAGAGGCCGACCGGCGCTATGGCGATTTGCACGAAGGCAGCGCGCACACTATGCTGTTCGCTGCAAACGATGAGGTGGTGATCGATGCTACCCAATGGGGAAGCTCGGCGCGCTGGATCAATCATTCGTGTGCGCCCAATTGCGAGGCGGTTGAAGATGAAGGCCGCGTGTTCATAGAAACCCGGCGCGCGATACGCGCAGGCGAAGAACTCGGCTACGACTATGAACTGATCGTTGAAGGGCGCCAGACCCAGAAGTTAAAGCGCGAGCATGCGTGCTGCTGTGGTGCGCGGCGCTGCCGCGGGACCATGCTGGGGAAGAAACGCTAGCTGGTGTCTCGAGCTGACGGGATGGCTTCGCCTGCGCCTGCGCTCGCGAAAATGCGCTACGTAAGTGGCAATACATCTACATCTGCACCACGCCCATGTCGCCCTTGATGTTGACGCGTGTTCCAAAGGGTTTCGACAGCCGCTGGTAACGATCAAGTATCTCCTTGGCGATGGCGCCGGTGGCAAGCAGCGGGCGGCCTTGCTGCCAGCGCGGCTTGCCGTAACCCAGGTCCACCGGATAGACGCGGATTTCCTTGAGTTTTCCACCTTCGAATTTCACGCGGTGCATGCCCACCTGCCAGTTGTGTGGCGTCACGCCCTGGCCCTTGGTGGGTTGTCCCGGCCCCGGGCCCTTGTAGCCCGCGCGCAGGTCGTAAAAATCCGCGGGCGTGTTGTTCCAACTCAGGCCGATATTTTCATACTGGTCCTGCGGCTCCAGCAGCACGGTATCGTTTTGCAGGATGAAATCGCCGATGCCGTAGAAAATCGGCCGCCCCTTGTAGATTTCGATGCCGCGGTCCTGGTGCGGGCCAGTGCCGGCGATGATGTCGGCGCCGGCGTCGATCATGGCGTGATACATGGTGATCGCGTGCTCGGGCGGCAGATCGCCATGCATGTCCTGATTGTGCATGCCGACGATCACCCATTGCGCCATGCGGCGCGCGTCACGGATGCGTTCCAGCGTGCCTTCGAGGTCCTGCTGGTGCGGATAAGAGTGGCGCTCGATTTTTTTGCCCAGCGTGAATTTCATGTATTTAAGCGGGCCGTTGTCGAAGCCGGCCATGTGGATTTCGGTCGCGGTATCAGGCGGCATCGCGGGGCCGTGGCCGTGCGCACCGGGGCTGCGCACGAAGTCCAGCGCAGTGCCGAACTGGCGCAGGTGGTCGAAGGTTTTTTTGTCGACGGTGTATTCGGTGTGGTGGCGCAGCAGGTTGGCGCCGGGGCGGCCCTGCATGTCGCGGCGCTGATCGCCGGCGCGGCCCCACGAGAACAAAGTGGTGGTTCCCGACAGCAGCGCCACGCGGCCCTTGGCGGTTTCCAGATAGGCGGGCGCGCGCGCTTCCGCGAGATTGCGGCCGGTGCCCGCATGCACCATTCCGTATTTGTTGAGATTTTCGATGTTCTTGAGGATGCCGCCTTCGCCGAAGTCGATCGAGTGGTTGGAGGCGACCGACATCATCTGGAAACCCATCCAATGCAGGTCGGCAATAAATTTGGGATCGCAGCGCATGTAGGTGCCCACACGTTTGTCGGTGGGCGGGTGTTCGTAATTGTGAAACAGCATTTCCAGGTGCACGTAGCGGGCGTCGGCGCCGCGGATCAGCTCCACCAGTTTGAGATAGTTCGGCTCGGTGTACATGGAAAGGCCTTGGCTGATCAGGGCTTCGCCCGCGAGCGCGAAATCGATGTCGTTGCGTTCAGAGGCGTAAAGCGTGCGCTGGTAGCTGGTTTTCGATTTCATGTGATCTCCCGTGACTGTGTCGTTCTACCATCAACTCAGGCCTGCGCGCGCACCGTAAATTCCATCTCACCAATGCCGCCGATACCGCCTTTTAGCCGGTCTCCGTCCGCCAGGCGCGATACACCTGCCGGCGTGCCGGTGGTAATGAGGTCGCCGGTGCGCAGGGTGAGCTTGTCCGAGAGAAAGCGGATATGTTCGCGCAGGGTGCAGATCATGTCAGTGGTGTGGGCGCTCATGACACGCGCGCCGTTCTGGTCCACGGTGATGTGAAGATCTTGCGGATCGGCGATTTCGTCACGCGTCACGATCCACGGGCCGAGGCCAGTGAAGCTGTCAAAGCCCTTGCGGATGTTGCGGGTGTTTTGCTGCTTGCCCCAGGGATCGCGGATGCTGAAATCCCAAAGCGTGGTATAGCCGAACACATGATCAAGCGCCTGCGCTTCGCTCACCGCACGCGCGGGCCGGCCGATGACCGCACACAGTTCGCACTCGTGGTCGATGTGTTTGGCGATCTTCGGCAGGATCACAGTGCCGCCCGGACCGATCAGCGAGGAACTGGGCTTTAAGAAGAACTCCGCCATCAGGTCGTCCTTGGAAAGCTGCTTGCGCTCATAGGAGGTGCCGGTGCGCGCGCTCATCTCGGTCTGGTGGGCACGGTAGTTGGCGGCCGCCGCCCAGATCGAAGGTGGATTGATGATCGGCGGCAGCAATTTCACCGCAGCCAGCGGCACCGGCGCACCGGCGCCGCGCGCATCACAGGCGATTTGTAGCGCTGCGGGATTGTTGATCAGTGCTTCGATAACTTCGAGCATGGTGTAGTGCTCGCGCAGGAGGGCGGCTTTCCTGAGCGCGTCCCCGAGCGGATAAACCTGGTCACCTTCTACGATGCCGGCCTGGTTTGCGTTGTAGTGGCATATTTTCATGTGGGTCTCATATCAAGGCCTGCTGAAATTCTACACGATTGACTGTGCGCCTGTCGCGGGATAGATTGTCGTCGGGTTGCAGTGCCGCGCGGCTGCCACCAGCGGCTGTGGCCTGCGCGCGCAACGCGGCTAAGGAGTGATGCAATGACAGATGTCACAGGACCTTTGAGCGGCACCCGCGTGATCGATTTGGGCCGCCATCAGGCAGGGCCCCGCTGTGCCCAGGTGCTCGCCCGCCTCGGCGCGGAAGTCATCAAGATCGAGCGTCTGGGCGGCGAGGAAACCCGCTACCACGGGCCGTGGGTGCGCAAACAGAGCGCTTACTGGGTGCAGTACAACAGCGGCAAAAAAAGCGTGAGCATGGACTTGCGCAAGGAGGAAGGGAAAGCAGCCCTGCGCAAGCTGATCAAAGTTTCCGACGTCGTGGTGCAGAACTTCCGCCCGGGCACCATAGACGAGATGGGCTTCGGGTATGAGGTGTTAAAAACGCTGAACCCCCGCATTGTCATGGTCAATATCTCCGCTTACGGGCAATTCGGCCCTTATCGCGATCAGATCGGTTACGACCCCATCGGGCAGACCATGTCAGGTATCGCCATGGTCACCGGCGAAGAGGGCATGCCGCCGATACGCGCCGGGGTTCCCATTATCGACCGCACCACTGCGCTGCACTCCGCCATTGGTACGCTCGCCGCCCTTTGCGAGCGCAACATTTCCGGCGTGGGGCAGTGCATCGATGTTTGCCTCGCCGATTCCGGCTACAGCCTGACCGAGATTCCCATCACCGCCTACCACGGCGCCGGAACGGAGCCCAAGCGGGGCAGGGCCGATGCAGCGCCCAGTGGCATGTACCCCTGCAATGACGGGTGGGTCCTGATCTCTGCGGGAGACCAGCACATGTGGCCTCGCGTTTGCGCTGCCATGGGCAAGCCCGAGTGGCGGGATGACCCGCGCTTTAACACCCGCCGCGAGCGCAGCAAGCATGTTGCAATTGTGAACGATGCGATGCGTGAGTTGCTGGCCACCATGACGATGAAGAATGCCATCGCCCACTTCACGCAGCATGACGTGGTTGCTGCGCCAGTGAATACCATACCGCAGGCGGCCCAGGATCCCCATCCGTGGGAGCGGCGGACGATGGTGGAGGTGCCCGATTTTCTGGCCGGCACGATAGCCGTGTCCGGTGATTATTGGCACTTCAGCCGCACACCGGCCGTTATCGGCTCGACGCCCAAAGTGGGCGAGCACAACGAGGAGGTACTGGGTGGCCTTTTGGGTTATTCCAAGGAAGAGATCGCCAGGCTGTATGCCGATGAGGTGATCGGGAACACGAGCCACTACGACACGCTATCCGGGTAAAGCCGCCTGGTATGGCGTGAGGTCCGGGTCGGGATGGGTGCTTGGGTTCACATTTGAGATTTTATTACGCCGCCGCGCGCGCGGCGCGCTTGCGGTCATGTTCCAGCAAAAAACGCTTGCGAATACGAATCGACTTGGGCGTAATTTCCACCAGTTCATCATCGGCGATGAATTCAATCGCCGATTCCAGCGTGACTTGCAGCGGCGGCACCAGACGTACCGCTTCATCGGTGCCGGAGGCGCGCACGTTGGTGAGCTGCTTGCCTTTGATCGGGTTCACCACCAGATCGTTGTCGCGGCTGTGGATGCCGATGACGATGCCTTCATACAAGGGGTCGCCGGGGCTGACGAACATTTTACCGCGCTCCTGCAGTTTCCACAGGGCGTAGGCTACGGCGGTGCCGTGCTCGGCCGAGATCAGCACGCCGTTGCGGCGTTCTTCCATGTCGGGTTTGCTCGGGCCATAGTCGTCGAACACGTGGCTCATCAGGCCGGTGCCGCGCGTCAGGGTCAGAAAATCCGATTGAAAACCGATCAGCCCGCGTGCGGGGATGCGGTAGTCGAGGCGCACGCGGCCTTTGCTGTCGGATTGCATGTCCTGTAAATCGCCGCGGCGCGCGCCCAGCGCTTCCATCACCGCGCCCTGATTGGCGTCTTCGCAATCAACGGTGAGCAATTCGTACGGTTCCTGTTTTTCACCGTTGACTTCCCTGAGCACCACGCGCGGACGCGATACCGCGAGTTCGTAACCTTCGCGCCGCATGTTTTCCAGCAATATGGTCAGATGCAGTTCGCCGCGGCCCGACACTTCGAACACATCGGCGTCCGACGTTTCCACCATTTTGAGCGCGACGTTGCTCATCAGCTCGCGTTGCAGCCGCTCGCGTATCTGGCGGCTGGTGACGAATTTGCCTTCGCGTCCCGCCAATGGCGAGGTGTTGACCTGAAAGTTCATGGTCAGCGTCGGTTCGTCCACTTTCAACAGCGGCAATGCTTTAGGGTTTTCAGTGTCGGTAAGTGTGACGCCAATGCCGACATCTTCAATGCCGTTGACGAGTACAATATCGCCGGCTTGAGCTTCTTCTGCGATAGTGCGATCCAGTCCTTTAAAAACAAGTACCTGGCCTACTTTAGCGAGTTTGGGTGCAGCGTCTTCCGGGCCGCGCATCACCATTACCTGCTGGCCGGGGCGGATGCGGCCGCGCGTGATACGGCCGATACCGATGCGGCCTACGTAGCTGGAATAATCCAGCGAACAGATCTGCAATTGCAGCGGGCCATTGGGATCGTCGGCGCGCACAGGCACGTGATTGATGATGGCCTCAAACAAGGGATCCAGATTGCCTTCGCGTGCGCCGGAGTCCAGGCTGGCATAACCGTTTAACGCCGAGGCGTAAATCACCGGAAAATCGAGTTGCTCTTCGGTCGCGCCGAGTTTGTCGAACAGATCAAAGGTGTGATTCACCACCCAATCCGGCCGCGCACCGTAGCGGTCAATTTTGTTGACGACCACTATGGGTTTCAAGCCCAGCGCCAGCGCTTTGCGCGTGACAAACCGTGTTTGCGGCATCGGACCTTCCACCGCATCCACCAGCAGCAGCACGCTATCGACCATCGACAGCACGCGTTCGACTTCGCCGCCGAAATCGGCGTGGCCGGGGGTATCAACGATATTGATATGCGTACCCTTCCAGGTCACCGCACAGTTCTTGGCGAGGATGGTGATGCCGCGCTCTTTTTCAATGTCGTTACTGTCCATCACGCGCTCTTCGATGTGCTGGTGCGCAGCGAACGTGCCCGATTGGCGCAGCAGCTTATCCACCAGCGTGGTCTTGCCGTGATCGACGTGCGCGATGATGGCGATGTTGCGGATAGGACGACCCGGACTCGGCGCGCGAAGTTGGGGGCGGGTAGGATCGTCGGTGAGCGACATGGGAGACTCGGTGTTCATGTTATCCGTGTGTTGAGCGAGCGGAGGCATTACTATTCCGGCTCATAAAAAGGGCGCGATTGTAGCACAGCCGCCGCAAAGCCCTGTCTTTCATGTACGCTATGTTATTGAATTTTCTGCGAAAGCTGTATTTCCGTAAAAATGATGCGCTGCAAAAAAATGATTGGCAATTTGCGCAGCTTACGGGTATCATCATGGCACCTCGCAGTCGCTGAAACCTGAATTATCGCGATTGTAGAGTTGCATCTGTCCCTGACCCACCGTTCCGGCTTTCCTCTTTCGAGCAGCCGCTATAGCCATGGTTAGCGACGATACCCGTGCGCTGACCGTGCTCGCCTGTCGAACAATTTTGCGACAGCCGTTCCTTTTTTGTCCGCGCTTATTTGACCGCCAGCCCTCTTCACCTGTGGGCCTGTGGTGTGCTGTACCTATTGAAAGAAAAAAAATGTCTTTTGAAACATTAAACCTTAATCCCGCTATCGCGCAGGCCGTTGCCGCCGCCGGTTACACCGAACCCACCGCGGTTCAGGCGCAAGCCATACCCGATGCCATCGCCGGTCACGACCTGATGGTTTCCGCGCCTACCGGCACCGGCAAAACCGCTGCGTTTGTGCTGCCCGCGCTGCAACGTTTGAGCGTGGCGCCCGCCAAACACGGCCGCGGTCCGCGCGTGCTGGTGCTAACCCCCACGCGCGAACTCGCGCTGCAAGTCACCGACGCCGTTTGCAAATACAGCCGCGGTATGCGCCAGGTGCGCACCGGCACTGTGCTGGGCGGCATGCCCTATCCGAAACAGCGCAAGCTGCTCGACAGCCCGCTCGATATTCTGGTTGCCACACCGGGCCGGCTCATCGATTTCATGGAGCAGGGCAAGGTCGATTTTTCGCGCCTTGAACTGCTGGTGCTTGACGAAGCCGATCGCATGCTCGACATGGGTTTCATCAAGCCGGTGGAGATGATCGCAGCGGCCACCCCCGCCACACGTCAGACGCTGTGTTTCTCGGCGACACTCGACGGCGGCATCGCGCAACTCGGCAAACGTCTGCTGCGTAACCCGAAGTTGATCGCAGTCGCCGCGCAAAAAGAGAGTCATGAGAATATCGAACAGCGTTTGCATTACGTCGATGATGGCAGTCACAAGGGCCGTCTGCTCGACCACTTCCTGCGCGATGTGGCGCTGGATCAGGCGATTGTGTTCACCGCCACCAAGCGCGGCGCGGATCGTCTCGCCAGCAAGCTTTACGAAGACGGCCACGCGGCGGCAGCGCTGCATGGCGACATGAACCAATCGCAGCGCAATCGCACGCTCGCCAAAGTTCGCAGCGGCAATGTGCGCGTGCTGGTGGCGACCGATGTTGCGGCGCGCGGCATCGATGTGCGGACGATCTCGCACGTGATCAATTACGATCTGCCCAAAGTCGCCGAAGACTACGTGCATCGTATCGGGCGCACCGGGCGCGCAGGCGCCAACGGCGTCGCGATTTCGTTTGCGGCGCCGGATGACAGCTGGCAAGTGCGGCAAATCGAACGGTATACCGGCCACGCCATCGCCGCGCACGTGGTGGCGGGAATGGAACCCAAAGTGCCGCAGCGCAGTTCACACAAACCGCCCGCGCGTCCGGGCAAGGGCGGCGGCGGTTACGCTGGCCGTGGCGGCGGCCGTCCGGCGCCGGGCGCTGGCGCACGCTGGAGCAAGCCCGCCGGCGGCCCTGCGGCGTCACGCGGCAAGCCGGAACGCTCGTATTCCAGTTTTCGCGGACGCTGATCTTTTGCCTGAAAGGGCGGCGCTATGTGCAAAAAGTCGTTAAGAACGAATGCGTGCTGTCCGCTGCGGCGGCCGCCAAGATTGCGATGCCGTCCGCCGCAGCCTCCCGGGCGCTGAGGTTACGCTAAGGTTTGGCCTTAGGCGCCAGAATATTTTCCGGCACCGTCAGCGTTTTGAAGCTAAATACGTCGGCATCGTTGGTGTCCAAGTTGATCAGCACGCCTTGCACATCTAGCGCTGCAAATGCGGGGCGTTTCCTATTCGCACGGCACTTAAGCGACCGCTACGCCGCCCACTTGCGTATCGCCCGGGCTTGCTTGATATACACTGGATTCGGGTAATCACGGCGGTCTACAGGAAGAATTATCGCGGACTTCAGATTCTTCTTGAACTCACTGATCCTGCCGGTCAGGTTAACACTTTCTAGCCGGTCAATTTCCGCCTCGCTAAGCTCTATCTTGTACTTTTCATCTATAGATATCAAATTGCGATCAAATGCTGCATGGTGGAGCGTGCATAGTGCGAGTCCATTCGAGGTTTCGTCCGTACTCGCGGGGTCCGCGACAGGCACGATGTGCGCGGCATCTATCAGTTCCAATTGCACGCCGCAAATCGCGCAATGATGCGCATAGGCGCCAAGAACACGTCGCCGGAAATCCTGCGCCCGGTACTTCCGGGCGATCTGACTCAAAACTATTCGCCGCTCTTTGTCTATGCTGAACCGGTTTTCTCCGTACGCGCAGTCGATGTCGCCTCGCGATAGCTCTATTAGGGCCCATCACAAATGATGTAGACGAACTTTACGCCACTTCAGCACACCTAGTATTTTCCAATCCAGGTATGAGCCTGAAGGGGGGGGCTAATGTTAAGGACTTAGGTGTTCAGGTTGACCGAGGGTTAAGGAATTAATTTTAAGTGATTCCAGAGGTGGCTCCACTCGTTTAGACAGAAAAAGCGCCTTCGTTAAGTG
>CAMBCF010000052.1 GCA_945864585.1 Bordetella parapertussis
TCCGGCAGCGTGAGTAGTTCCCTGCCATCCAGCCGCACACTGCCCCCGACGATGCGCCCCGGCGGATCAGGAACCAGCCTCAGGATGGACAATGCCGTCATGCTTTTGCCGCAGCCCGACTCGCCGACAATGGCCAGTTTTTCCCCGGCCTTGAGCGAAAAGGACATATCGTCGACCGCCTTGACGATGCCTTGCCGCACAAAGAAGTAGGTCTTGAGTCCCTCCACCTCCAGCACGGTCTTCGCCGCTGCCGGCGCCGCTGACGCATCAGCCGCTTGTGTCTGCACGACGCTAACCATTGCCGGCTCAGTTCGACGTGCGTTGGCGTGGATCGAGAAGGTCGCGCAGGGCATCCCCCAGCAGATTGGTGCCGAAAACCGCGAGCGTGATCGCAACGCCCGGGAAGATGACCAGCCACGGCGCCGTCCGCACGTATTCAGCCGCCGACTCTGAAAGCATGCGCCCCCAGGAAGGATGCGGCTCCGGAACGCCCAACCCCAGGAACGACAGCGAAGCTTCGACCAGAATCGCGCTGCCCAGCCCGGCGGTCGCCAGCACGATCAATGGCGCCAGTGTGTTGGGCAGAATATGACGCAGGGCGATGCGCATCTCGCTCATCCCCATCGCCCTGGCTGCTTCGACGAACGGCATCTCTCTTAACGAAAGTGTGCTGGCGCGTATGACGCGCGCGATACTCGGCAGCTTGGGGATCGCGATGGCGATGATGGTGTTGGTGATGGACGGTCCCAACGCCGCCGCCATCGCCATCGCGAGTATCAGGGTGGGTAACGCCTGCAGCATGTCGATGATGCGCTGCGTGGTGAGGTCGACCCATCCGCCAAGATAGCCGGATGCCAGTCCGATCAACACGCCGAAAAAAACACCTAGTATGGTCGCGCCGAACGCGACCGCCAGCGAGGTGCGCGCGCCGTAGACCACGCGGCTAAACAGGTCGCGGCCCATGAAGTCCGCGCCCATCGGGTGCGCTAGCGACGGCGCGCTAAGTGAAATCGCGGGATTCGTCAACAGCGGATCATGTGAAGTGATATACGGCGCAAGCACCGCAACCAGAATGAATACGACCACGATGGCGAGTCCGACGCCACCGAGCGGGTAACGCCGGGCAAGAAATAATGCCATTCCCCAACGCGAGCTGACGTTAGCCCCCGCCTTGGCGAGCTCCGCTTCAAAGCTGCCCGCAATGGCCGCAGGGCCGAACGCATCGTTGCCGGCCACAACGCCCGGGGCAGGGTCACTGGCGGGTGGCGTCATTCCGGTCTCCGATCATCGGCTTCAGTCCGCATACTTGATGCGTGGATCGATGACAGCGTACAGCATATCGACAATAAAATTGGTGATGACCACTGCGCAGGCGCTGAACAGAACGAGGTTTTGCACGATGGGGTAGTCGCGCCAGCGGATCGCCTCGACCAGGTAGCGTCCGAGTCCGGGAATGTTGAACACCGTTTCGATGACCACCAGACCGCCGATGAGTTGTGCCGCCTCGATACCCAGCAGTGTGATGATAGGCAGCACGGCATTCTTCAGCGCGTGATGGTAATTGACAGCCCTTTCGGAAGCCCCCTTCGCGCGCGCCGTTCGGATGTAGTCCTGGCGCAGCACTTCCAGCATCGATGAACGCGTCAGCCTGACGATAAGCGCAGAGCTGCGAAAACCGACCACCAGCGCAGGGATACTCAGCAAAGCCAGTTCATGCCACGGCCCGCGCGGCTCGCTCGAATAGATCGGTATCATTCCGAACACGTGCACCGAGAACATGAGCACCAGCAATCCGCACCAGAACGAGGGTAGCGACAATGCGCTGAGGGTGATTATGCGCAGAGAGTTATCGACTAGCCCATTCTGCTTTACGGCGCTCCACACGCCCAGCGGAATGCCAATGATGATGGTAAAAAACAGGGTCAGCGCTCCGAGCTTGAGCGTGACCGGCAGCCGCGGCAACATTTCCGATATAGCGGGCCGCTCGCTCATATAGGAATAGCCGAAATCCCCTCTCATCAGGCCGCCGATCCAGCCGAGATACTGCTGTACGAGGGGCTTGTCCAGCCCCAGCTCGGCTTCGATCTTCGCCTTCTGCACCTGGTCGATGTAGCCGGACGACTCGAACAGCATGTCGGCGATGTTGCCCGGCACCACCCGCATCAGCGTGAAGATTATTATCGACACACCCAGTACCGTCACTAACAGCAGCGCCGTACGCCTGACCAGATAAGCCCCCATCCCTTCCTCCTTCAATGCGGCGCAGTATCGTCTGAGTGCCGTAAAGCAGACTTACACCGTCGCGGCGGCGATAAGCACCGCGGTGGTGTTTGCTACCGTGAACGGCTAAGACGCCTCCTTCAGGTAGCTATCCGGGTCACGCGTAAAGCGGTTACGGCAGTCCAGTGAGTCGAAGTAATGCCACGTGCCATCGTGAAACTGTCGCGTTCCCATCTTCGGATCCACTTCCTTCGCACCACCGGGGGTCATCCCCGTTTGCGTCTTGGCAGCCGCTTCATCGACAGGCTGCTGGCACACTGGGCATTTCGCCATACTAGGACTCCTCTAAGTTAAGCCAGGACTGCGGCCGCCGGGCGCGCCGCCGGTGCAGGCGCAGCGCCCGCCTCCGCAACAACCGGCATGGGGCGGCCAAGTATCACTACACCGGGAATGTCGATCAGCGCATGCGCGATACGCGCGCGGTGCTCGAACGAGGTACCCATGCGCATGGTCCATGCGGACACGCGCCGGAACCAAAGTTGCAGATCGAATTCCATCATGAATCCGATGCCGCCGTGTATGGCCTGCGAATTACGGATGGCCGCCTCGCATTTTTCGTTGCAGAATGCTTTGGCCTGAGACACTTCCACCGAGGCAGGCAGGCCCTGGTCTATCTTCCACAAGGCCTCGAAGGTCAGCAACTCGCCGCCATCCACCCAGATCTGCATGTCAGCACAGGTGTGCTGCACGGACTGAAAGGACCCTATCGGCTGGCCGAACGCGGTGCGAAACTTCGCGTACTCGATTGCCATTTCGATATCCTTGCGCGTCGCGCCGATCATCTGCGCACACAGCAGCGCGGTGCCCCGGTCGAGCATGCGCTCAATGATCGGCCATGCCGCGCCGACCGCTCCGATGACGCTCGCTTTGGGAACCTGCACCGCTTTGAAGGTCACCTCGCTCTGTTTGTCCTTGGCCAGTGTGATCAGCGATGTCTGGCTGATGCCTTTGGAACGCGCATCGACTATGAACAGCGTCAGACCTTGCGCGCCTTTCGAACCCGCGGTGGTTCTCGCGGCCACCAGACAGTGATCCGCGCCCGGAAAATTGTCGACGAAAAGCTTCACGCCATCGAGCACAAAGTTATCACCTTGCTCCTTCGCGCTCATCTGCACAGCCTCCGGCATGAAGCGCGGATCGCGTTCGGTAAAGGCCCAGGTCATGACAGACTTGCCGGCTACAACATCCGGCAGATACTTTTCCTGCTGCGCCGCTGAGCCATCGCGCGCGATGGCCAATGAGGCAACCGCGGTGCTGTGCAGCGGAATGGGCGCCAGCGCCCGCCCCGCTTCACGCAGCACCAACCCCAGATAAACCAAGGGCATATCCGATCCGCCGACCTTCTCCGGCATGCACATGCCCTGCCATCCCAGTTCGGCGACCTTGGCCCACAGTTCTCTGGAATAGCCCAGCGCATCGATCTCCATCTCGCGCACCAGCTTGGTAGGGCACTCGCCGGTTAAAAATTCACGAGCACTGTCTACGATCAGATTCTCGTCATCATTCAGTAGCACGTCCATTTACTTTGCCTCCACTTTTCTGGGTCTGCGCGACGACGGCAGTTCGAGCCCGCGGCGCGCGACCTGGTCGCGCATCACCTGCACACTGCCATGATTGATACCGGATTGGAATGAGCCCATCACATTGTGCGCGAAGACGCCGTCCTCGATCGCGTGGGGCGAGGTTCTGAGCAAGCTGCAGTACGGCCCCAGCATCTGGGTGATTGCCTCAGTGACGCGCACGCCATGCTCCGGCGCCCACACTTTCTCGGCAGAGCCTTCATAGGTGAATTTTCCACCCCGCTCCACGATCGACATGCTGCGCAGAGTCATCAGCCTGCACACCTGGGCTTCGATCCACATCTCGGCAATTTTGTCGCGGATGGCGGGGTCTTGTCCGGGTGAAAAACCGCCCATGCTGTTGTTCTTGACCCAATTGACGATATCTTCATCGCGCCGTACGGATATCAAATAGCGCGCAGCACCGACGCGGTCCAGGTTCAAACCCATGGAACCGACGCGCCAGCCCTTGTTCTCCTCGCCGAGCAGACACGACTTGTGGATGCGCACATCGTCGAAAAATGTTTCATTGGTGCGCGAGTTGCCGTAGGTGGTGCCGACAGGCGCTGTCGGATTATTCTGAATCGTCCACAGCGGCCGCACCGTGATGCCAGGGGTGTCCATCGGGAACAGGAAAATCGAGATGCCTTCGTGCTTGGGCGCATTGCGGTCGGTGCGGCCCATGAGATAAATGTGGGTCGACATATGCGCGGCGCTGGTGTACATCTTCTGGCCGTTGATTACGTAGTCGTCGCCGTCACGAACCGCGCTGCAGCGCAGATTCGCAAGATCGGCGCCCGCGTGGGGCTCGGTGAAGCCGAGGCAAAACGAGACCTCTCTTTTGATCAGCCGCGGAATGTAAAACTGCTTCTGCTCCTCGGTGCCAGCCGCCATGATCGCCGGTGCGCCACTGCCACCCAACGTAATATTGATGCCGGCGCGGGTGAACTCCTCCTCGACGATGTACTGCGTGAGACGGTCGCCGCCCTGTCCGCCGTACGCTTTCGGATAGGTAATACCCAGCCACCCCCGCTCAAATATTTTCTTGTATAGCGCAGCGGCTTGAGGCCCCTGGCCACGCGGCCGCTCCACGCCGGACTCGGGATTCGCCTCATCGGCGAGTTCGGCGGTGACGTTTTGCTTAATGAACTGGCGCACTTCGCGCCGCAGCGCTTCCTGTTCTACTGTGTATGCGAAATCCATAGTCTTCCTTTCTGCAATCCAATCTATTGCGCATGCATCGCGTTCAGGCGATACCCAACCGCTTTTTGTAGTCGGCATCCCAATATCCGAGGCGTCCTATTTCCACACGCTTGTCCATGCTCATCGTCGGCACTTCCCGGGGTTTCACCGGCTTATCCACAATAATACCCGCGTTGGCCAGCGACGCACATCGTAATTCATCATACCCCAGAATTTCGCGCAGCACCTCGCCATTATGCTGACCATAGGCCGGCGCAGGGCCGGTTATCGACAAAGGCATGGCGCTGAATTTCCAGGGGCGGCCGAGCAGCGGCCGGCGCGGTCCCATCCCGCGTTCCTCGGGAAATTCCACCATTTCAACCAGGCCACGCGCCTTCAGTTGGGGATCGAAGTGCAGGTCGCGTCCGTCCAGCACCGCGCCCGCCGCTACACCCGCCGCCTGCAAACGCTCCATCGCTTCGACCTTGTTCACAGTCGTCGTCCAGCGCGTGATGATCGCGTCGATCGCGTCATGATTCGCACGCCGCGCGACCTCTGTCGCAAAGCGCTGATCATTCGCGAGTTCCGCGTGTCCGATCACCCCGCACAGCGCAACCCACTCTTCGTCATCCCGAATGCTGAGCGCACACCAGGCATCAGCTCCAGAGCAGCGATAACAGCCTTGCGGGGCGAATTGCCGATGCCGGTTGCCGATGCGCGCGCCCGGCGCGCCGTTCGCCAGCGAATCGAGCACATACTCGCTGACGTTGTAGCAGCCCAGTTGATACATGCCGATATCGGCCCACAGTCCGCGCCCGAATCGCCGCCGGTAACGAAGACCGAGCAGCGCCGCTGCGGCGATGCTCCAGGCTGCCAGAAAATCAACGAACGACTGTCCTGCTTTGGACGGCTCGCCGTCGGCGTAACCGGTAACGGCAGCCAGGCCGTGAGTCGCTTCCTGCGTGGTGGCCTGTGCGGGGTAGGCCGAGTACGGCCCGCCACGACCGTATCCGGTATTCGACACCATGATGATCCCCGGATTGATTTTCTGCATGTTCGGATAGTCCAGGCCCCAGCCGCGCATGACGCGCGGCGTGAAGTTCTCAACGATGACATCACTTACCTTGATGAGATCGATCAATACCTCACGCCCTTCCTTACGTGTCAGGTCGACGACCACCGATTTCTTGCCCCGGTTCACCAGATTGTAGGCGCTCATGCGGTTCCACGGATCTGCCTTGGCTTCATTGTCAGGCAACATCCCCGAAAACGCGCCGCCGCGCGTAAAGTCGGGCCTTGTCGGCCCCTCGACCTTGATCACTTCCGCACCCAGATCTGCCAGCAGTCCCGTGGCGTACGGCCCCGCGAACACGTAACTGCTGTCGATGACGCGGATTCCCTCCAACGGCTTTTTGGTCATGCGTATCATGTAGCGAGTCCCATGTCTTGCGCTCCGAGGTTGCCGTATATTTAAATGACGCCCTGTGCCGCGAGCGCCGCCATACGGCTGGCATCGAGTCCCAACAGGTCACCAAACACTACGCTATTGTGCTGGCCCAGCAGCGGTGCAGGACTCCGGTATACGGCCGGAGCGTCCGGCATACTCCACAGCCGGAACGGAACTCTGATGCGCCCGATGACGGGATGGTCGACTTCCTGGAAGAAATCGCGCGCCTCCAAATGCGGACACCGTGCCAAGTCTTCGGGTTCCTGCACAACGCCAAACAGCATGTGATACTTTTCCGATGCGGTTATAAACAGCTCTTGCATCGTCCTTTCCTTGGTAGATTCGATCACCAGCCGGTCGAGGTCCTCGCCGTGCAGCGCCCGGCCCGCTACCGTGGTAAACCGTTCTTCCTTAAGCGCCTCCGCCCCAAAGAACTCTACAATTTCACTCCATTCCGCACCGCCGCCGGTCTGCCAGATAAAGTAGCCGTCCTTGCAACGCTGCACCTGGCCGTAGCTACTACCGCTCGAGCGCCGCCGCCCCGCAACCGCGCCCACCCAGCCGTACATGGGTTGGTGAACGACCAGCGTTGAGGCAACCACGTCCTGTAACGACACGTCGACGTGCTGCCCTTCACCCAACACATCCCTGGCATGCAGGGCCGCGAGCACGCCCACGGCGCCACTGAGCCCGCCCTCGTACTGCGACTGCATACCGCCATGTTTTAGCGGCTCGCGTTGCGCCATGCCGCTGATGCTCATGATGCCGCTCAAAGCATAGGTGACAATCTCTTCGCTCTGGTACGCGCGATACGGCCCGCTCTGGCCGAACGGCGTGATGGAGATCATGATGAGCCGCGGGTTTTCCTGCGCCAGAGCCGCGTAGTCCAAACCAAGTGCGGCCAGATAACCCGGCTCGAAGCTCTCCACCACTATGTCCGCGGTACGGACCAATTGGCGCAGCAACGCCCGGCCATCCGGGTCATCCAGATTCAGCGTGACGCCCCGCTTGTTGAGATTCGCGAGCAGGAAGACCAGGCTTTTTTCCGGATGGGCATCGTTGCCGAAGTGCGGCGCCATCGAACGCGCGGCGTCTCCTGCAGGAGGCTCCACCTTGATCACGTCTGCTCCAAAATCCGCGAGGATCTTTGCGCAAATCGGGCCGGCGAGCCCCTGACTCAGGTCCAGCACCTTCACATCGTCTAGCGTAGCAGGCAGCATGATTCTTCGTGCGGCAGTCGTGTTCTATCGGTATTGTATTCAGGGACTTGGCCACATCCAAAAAATTCCGGCACGGTCCCCGTGAAACGCGGCGAACCCTGTAATGCGGTCTATCGACGTCAATTATCGTTCGGTTGCATTGAACGATAGCATAGCTGCCGGCAAAAAGGTTGAAGCCGATAGCCTGCCGTGATGTGAACTTCCGCGCGCTCGCTTGCGTTCGAAAAGCGTCTGGTATTACACTAATAGGAACCGGCAAACGCCGGATCTCAAGGAGACACACATGGCTCAAGGATATCCGAAGATCGTCTTTACCGAAGAGGTGATGCGCGAAGGCATGCAGATCGAAAGCGCCTCGATTTCCAGCGAGGACAAGATCGAGTTGCTCAATGCCCTTTCTGAAACCGGGCTGCAGAACATCGTGGCGGGCTCCTTTGTGAGCCCGAAGTACACGCCGCAGATGAAAAACATCGAAAACGTTCTGATGAATTTCAAACCCAAGGCTGGCGTCAGCTACCTGGCGATGATTCCGAACGAGCGCGGCATGGAGCGTGCGAAAGAATTTTCGCCGCCGCTCACGCTGTCGCGCGGCAAAGGCCTGCCGCGCACCAGTTGCCATCAGTGCGACGTGTTCACGCGCCGCAATTACAACCGCTCGCAAATGAAGGAAATGGCGGGCTGGACGAGAACCATCGCAGCGGCGCAGGAAAAGGGCGCCACTGAGGCTGGCATCGGAACCAACGCCACCTTCGGTTCCAACTTCCTCGGCGATTTTTCCGTCGATTTGACCATGAAGTTTCTTACGAAACAGCATGAACTGTGGGACGCTGCGGGCATCAAGGTCACGCAAGTCAGCGTCGGCGACCCCATGGGCTGGGTGCACCCCACCAAGATAGAAGAAATCTTCACCCGCGTAAAGAAAATGTGGCCGGATGTCATTGATTTTCGCGCGCATTTGCACAATGCCCGCGGTATGGCAATCACCGCAACCTACGCCGCGATCAAGATACTGGATGAACGCGATACGCTGCACCTTGAAGGCACGCTGGGCGGCGTCGGCGGTTGCCCGTATTGCGGCTGCGGACAAGCCACCGGCATGATGCCCACGGAAGACTTCATGCACATGCTCGAAGGCATGGGCATTGAAACCGGCGTCAATCTGGACAAGCTCATCGAATGCGTGTGGTTGCTTGAGCGCATTCTGGGACGTCAGGTATGGGGACATGTTTCAAGAGCGGGTCCACGGCCGATGCAGAAGGAACGCCTGTTTTCTGCCAACGCGCCGTTTGTCGAAACCCTGGAACAAGCCAAGCACTTCATGTATGGGCCGAAACTCTACGAAGGTGGAATCTCGCCCTGGGCCGAACCCATTACCAGCCCGTACCTGGAGCGCATGGAGAAGGGCCAACCGGTCTACGAATTGAATGGCAATTGGCCGTGGCAGGAAGCGTTCTTTCCCAAAGTAGAAGATCTGCGTGCGGCAGGTGTGGTGACGAAAAAAGAAGCAGCGGCAGCATGAGTCAGTCACCCGCTACCAGCGAAAGCGCCCTGACCCCGGCGGTAAAGGCGGTCATCGGCGCTACCGCTGCAAAGATCGAAGCCAGCCTGCCGTGGGGCATAGAACGCGAGGGGTTGCGCATATTCACGCAGGCCATCATGGACCCTGACCCCCGTTATTGGGACGACGAGTTCGCCAAGACCACAAAGTTCGGCGCCATCATTACGCCGCCGATTTATTGCACCTACCTCGGCCGGCGTACGCGGCCCGGATCAGAAGATCCGATCACCCGCGCGTTCGCCGAAAATCCCAATTCCGATGGCATCGGCGGTGTTCGTGACGCCGAGGACGGCCCTGCGGCGCTGCCTAAGGTTCCCACGCATCTCAAGCGCATCCTCAATGCCGGCAACGAGATTGAGGTGCGCCAGTATCCCAAGCTCGGCGATCGCGTGTTCTCGCAAGCGAAGTACGCAGACATCAAGGAGCGCGTCGGCAAGGATGGATCGCGCATGCTGATCGTGACCACGGAAAACGTTTATACCAATCAGAATGGCGAGGTGCTCTGTATATTGCGCGCATCTTCGATCAGGCGCTGAGGACCGACAATGACCACTGTGCAGGAACTTAGGGACAAGAAACAGACTTTTTTCGACGATGTTGCGGTCGGCCATCAGTTTGCGCCGCTCGTCATCGGTCCTATGACGCCCACGCATCTGTTCCGCTGGAGCGCTGCAATCGAGAACTGGCATCGCATACACTACGATCAAAGCTTTGCCATCTATCACGAAGGTTTGCCCAATATACTGGCGCAAGGCTCGTGGAAGCAAAGCATATTGCCGCGCTACCTGAAGGACGTTTGCCTGCCCGACGGCTGGCCATGGAAGGTGACCTTTCAGCACCGCGCCATGATCGTGCCTGGGGATACCCTGACGGTGTGGGCGGCGGTCACCAGGAAGTACGAAGAAGAGGGCCTCGGCTTCATCGATCTCGATGTCGGTATTCGCCTTCAGTCCGACACCGAGACGTGCCCGGGTAAGGCGACCCTCGTACTGCCGATTCGGAACGGCAAGGCGATCCCCTATCCCTTCGTACCCCCGAAAAAACTCGTTAGCCAGTAAAGCCAGATTAAGAGGAAACAGCATGGGACGTTGGATTGCAATTGGGAAAGCGCCAGGCTGGGACGATTTAAAGCGATTCAGCGTGGAGATGAAGGACACCAGCCAGTGGCGGATTGATCAGAAGTCCACCGTCACCAGCGTGTATGCACTCGGCGACGGGCGCATGGTGGCGGAATACCATGGCCCTGCGACGGCAGAGTTCGAAGAGTGGCTGAAGAAAAAGGGCTGGAGCGTGGAAAGCCTGACGCCGATCCGGCATATCGCCAAGGCTGGGGAAATCTGGAAAGTCGCTTAGGTCGTCGTATTACCTGTATGCAACAGCCGTGGCTACCAAAGAAATGGGACAGGGAAGCGGACATCGTCGTCGTCGGTTTCGGCGCGGCTGGCGCTGCGGCCGCTATCACCGCACAAGGTCTCGGCGCCAAGGTGCTGATGCTGGAAAAAGCGCCGGAAGGCGAAGAAGGTGGCAATACCCGGATCGCCGGCCAAGGCTATCTGCAAATCTACGATGCTGATAAGGCCGCTACCTATCTCAATGCCTTATGTGGACTGTTTCCGGTGCCGCAAAGCATGGTGCGCACCTGGGCAGAGGAAGTACGCGGGAACAACGACTGGGCCGTCAGTATCGGCGGCGACCCGCAGGAACATCAGCATCAGCCGGAAGGCATCGAGTTCCCGGAACTGCCCGGCGCGGATTGCGCCCACAAGTTTCACAACGGCGACATCCTCGGCTACTCGAATACCTGGAAATTCTACGAATCGGCGGTGAAGAGCCGGCCGATTGAGATTCTCTACGAGTCACCCGGCCGCGAGTTGATTCAGGACGGCATCACCAAGGAAATCATCGGTGTAAAGGCCGAACAGCACGGCAAGGCTATCTACGTGAAAGCGCGCAAAGCGGTGGTGCTGACCTGCGGCGGCTTCGAGAACAATCAGGAAATGATCCGCAACTATCTGCCGGGCCTGCCCTACTGCTACACATCAGGGACACCGCATAACGAGGGAGACGGCATCAAGATGGCGCTGACGGTCGGCGCCGACCTGTGGCATATGAACAACTACGCTGGACCTTCGATGGCGCTGAAGGTGCCGGAGTACAAAACGACCTTCTCCATGACCGCGCTGCACTTCAGCCACGAGCAAGCGGGCGGCATGATCGTTGTCGGCCCGGATGCGGGCCGCTTCACCGACGAGAAATTCAAAACCCGTCACGGCAAGATTAAAAAAAACGGATTATGGGGCCCTATGCCCGTGCCGTGTCCGATGCACATGGTTTTTGATCAAGCGCTGTTCGATTGCGGCCCGTTGTATGACAAGAAACCGGTGAGCGGCTGGGGGCGCATCATGGAGCGCTACGACTGGAGCGCGGACAACAGTAGCGAACTGAAACGCGGCTGGATCAAACGCGGTGCAACCCTGTCCGATCTGGCGACGTCCGTCGGATTAAATCCAGGCGCGCTGGAAGAAACCATCCAACGCTGGAATCGCAGTTGTGAGAGCGGCAAAGATACCGAGTTCGGCCGCAAAAAAATGCTGGTGCCCTTCGGCAAGGGGCCGTACTACGCGATTGAACTTTCGCCGTCGATGCTCAACACCCAAGGCGGACCTCGCCGCAATGAACGCGGTCAGATCGTACGGCCTGACGATACGCCGATACCGAGGCTGTATAGCGCCGGCGAGATGGGATCGATCTACAGTTACCTCTATCAGGGCACCGGCAACATCGGCGAAGCGTTTGCGTTTGGCCGCATCAGCGCGCGCAATGCCGTCGCCGAATCGCCCTGGGACAAGTAGCCTCCGGTCTTTCAGCTTATAGTTCGTTCGCACATGCGCCGGCGCTGTGGCGCCGAACAACCGCTCACTTTCGCGCTTGCACTAGCCATCGCCTTTTCCACTACCGAGGACCGCATCCATGCCTACTGCTACTCTGCACTTGCTCAGCGTCGAAGACGGTATCGCTGTGGTGACACTCAATCGCCCCGCAGCGCTCAACTCAATCAATAGGGCGTTGCGCCTGGAGTTGCTGGAGCTGTTCCCCACACTCGATCTGCGTAAAGACGTGAAGGTGATCATCATCACCGGCGCCGGTGACAAGGCCTTCTGCACCGGCGCGGATCTCAAAGAGCGCTCTACCCGAACCACCGAGGAAATGGTCTACGACCGGCACTATCTCACCTCAAAATCGACTAGCACCCTGTCGAGTGTCAGCAAGCCGGTGATCGCTGCCATCAAAGGCTACTGCATGGCGGGCGGCTTCGAGATGGTGCTCCAGTGCGATATTTCCATCGCCGCCGACAATGCCATTTTCGGCCTGCCCGAAGTGACACACGGCTTCTTCCCCGGCGGCGGCGCCTGCCAGCGGCTGCCGCGCCTGGTCGGCTATCAGATGGCAAAGGAACTCATACTTACCGGCCGGCGCTGGGACGCCAAGGAAGCGAAAGAGCTCGGCCTTGTCAACAAGATTGTGCCGGTAGACAAGGTGATGGACGAGGCGATGGCCATGGCAAAAAAAATCGCATCGTATCCGTCAATCGGTGTGATTCAGGCCAAACGCGCCTTGAATCAATCCATGGAAGTTGGGATGACCGCGGGACTGCGTTTCGATGTCGAAGCCTGGGTCGGCTGCATGCACTCGGACGAGTGGAAGGAAAGGCTCGGCGGGTTCGTGCGCAAAGAGCGCAAGTCGTAAGCGCGTCCGCGGGCACGCTAAATCGTTCTCACATAGTGGTTAAATCATAAGCGATTGACGGCCGCAAAAATCGTGTGGCATGATGTATTTTTCTCCGGAGGCCGAGGTCTCGGCCACCACCTTAACCAGGCAGCAATCAACCATCAAGAGGGCATCCATGGGAACTACTGAAACCCTGGCGCGCTGGATCGTCGCCACCAAGTATGATGACATTCCGGCTGCGGCATTCGCGCAAGCCAAGAAATCGATACTGGATTATATCGGCACCGCAACGTATGGCACGTCGACACCGCTCGGAAAAATCATCCTCGAATTCACCCGCGAGCAAGGCGGCAATCCGCAGGCGCGCGTGATCGCGACCAATATCCGCACCTCCAGCACGGCCGCTGCGTTCGCCAATGGCGCGGCGGGCCATGCCGAAGACTTCGATGACCTCGGTGGTGTCGGTGGACATCCCGCGACAGTGCTCACACCGACAGTGCTTGCGCTGGCGGACGAACTGCACCTGTCGGGCCGCGATGTGCTTACCGCATGGGTTGTTGGCTATGAGATCGGCACCCGCTTGAGTTCCAACATACACACCGACCGCGATTGGCACCCCACCGCCATCTACGGCACGATGGCCGCTGCGGCGGCAGCCAGCAAACTGCTGGGACTGGACGTGGAAAAAACCCGAATGGCGTTGGGCATCGCCGGCTCCGAGGCCGGCGGCCTCCGGCGCAATTTCGGCACCATGACCAAGCCGTTCCATCCGGGGCAAGTGGCGCGCAACGGCGTCATCGCCGCCAAGCTGGCGGCTAAGGGATTCACCGCAGACCCGGACATCATCGAGGGTCGGCAAGGTTACGCCGACAATTTCGGCGGTGCCAAATGCAATATTCCCGCTATTACCAAGTTTCTCGGCAAGATCTACTTCCTCGAGGACGAAGGCACGCGCATCAAGCCCTGGCCCTGCTGCGGCGGCAATCACCAGACCCTTACCGGCTTGCTCGCGCTGTTAAAGGAGAAGAAGCTCAAGGCCGCCGAGATCGAACTGGTCGAACATATCGGCCCCAACATTCCATGCACGGGCGCATTGCTGCGCTCAACCGTAACCCAGGGCCTGGAAGGCAAGTTTACCCTCGCCTACAACATTTCCGCGGCCATCATCGACGGCAAGGTTGATTACGAAACGTTCACCGACAAGCGGGCAGCGAAAGGCGACCTGCAGGCGTTCATGGAGCGGGTCAAAGTCCGTCGCAGCGACGACGTGGCATTGCGCCGTTCCCACATCGCCGACGGCAATGCGGAAGCCCGGCTACGGGTCACGATGCGCAATGGCGTGGTGCACGATTTGCTGCTCGGGACTGCCCATCATCTTACCGGCGCAGCGGTGCTCGACAAGTTTCGCCTCAATGCAGAGGCTACTCTCGGCCGTGAGCGCGTCGCACTTACGATTCAACTGGTGCAGCGCCTGGAAAAAATGAAAGACGTGGCCGAACTGATGGATGCGGTGACCATCGAAGCGAAGCGCGCCAAGGCCAGCGTACAAGACCGATCCCTCGTCAGCGCGTAGCAGGCCGGCGGTCCGGACCACCCGCGGCCATCATGCACAGGCTGCGGGTGCAGCTGGCGCGCATCGCCACGTAACGTTTGTCACACCTCAAGTGCGGCTCAGCCGACGTGCTTGCTCAGAAACTCCAGCGTGCGGGTGCGCGCGAGCTGGGCGCTTTCCGCGTGGTACGAGCCGCGATGATCGCAGTTAAAGCCGTGGCCGGCCGGAAAGAAGTAGTGAATCTTGTTCGCGTGCGCAGCTGCGACTTCCTTGGCTTTTTCGAGCGGGATCGAGTGATCGGTTTCGCCCCAGTGGAACATTACCGGACATTGCGGCTTCTCGCCGATTAATCCGGGAATGCCACCGCCGTAGTAGGGCACAGCGCAAGCTAGTCCGGGGACGCTGGCGGCCGACTTCCAGGTACAGGTGCCGCCCCAGCAATAACCGACGATACCGGTAGTCATTACTGCGGCCGTTCCGCCTCCGTCAGCAAGGCGCGCACCAGCTCTAACCCTTCGCGCGCCACCACCTCCGCAGGACGATTCCATTGCGCCGGATTCGGCGCTTCGTAACTCATGTCGCCTTGATAACCCATCGCTATCAGGGTTTTGAAAATCTCCACGAAGGGTGCAACACCTTTGCCCGGCGGCAGCCGGTCCACCGGCATACGCGTTACCGACGGCGCTCCCGGCGGCGCGTCGCTGAATTGAAACGTGATGATTTGCGCCACCGGCACATGCTTGAAGCTGGCGCCGTTGCCGCCGCTGCAATGCAAGTGGTAGGTGTCGAGCAGCAGTCCGCAATTTTTCATGTTCACCGCATTGATCAGTTCCATGCCTGCCGCCAGCGTATTGATCAGCGGGTGACGCGAATTGAATTCCAGCGCAAGCTTCAATCCGTAGCCGGCGGTAATCTGCGCGCAGGTCTTGAGATTTTGTTGTGCCAGCGCCATGCCGCCGGGCGCGTTCTGACCCGGCGACACCATGATCACATCGCAGTTGAGCGCAACCGCCTTTTCGCTTACATAGCGCAACGATTCGAGCAGCCGCTGCAAGTTGTCGCCGGTCTCGAACAGCACGCCGCCTTCGGTGCCGATCACCGCGACTTTGATGTCGGCATCGCGCACCAGCTTCACCATTGCGTCCTCGCTCATGCCGGCTTTGCGCCCGCGCATGAAATCGATGTGACGCAACTCAACACCGTTGTAACCGGTCTCGCGCGCGACGCGCAAAACATCCGCCAGCGGCGTAGTGTCCAAGGTCCAGGTGTGGAGGGCGATGTGATTGTGTAGTATGTTCAAAGGTATATCCTTTTATAACTAATTGTTTTTAAACAATATTTATACTACTTCACCTCGGAAAACACCTCCATCGCGATGTTGTGGGCGTCGAGGGACGCGGGGATGCCGCAGTAAATGGCAACCTGCAGCAGCACTTCGCGGATCTCGTCTTTGCTGCAACCATTGGTGATCGCACCGCGCAGGTGTATGCGCAATTCGTGCGGACGGTTGGCCGCGCACATCATCGCGAGTACGAGCAGGCTGCGCATTTTGCGCGGCAGCGCGTCGCGGCCCCAGATCTCGCCATACGCATACTGGTTGATGAGCTTTTGCAGTGGTGCGCCGAACTCACCGGCGGACGTCATACGCCGCTCGACTGTATCCGCGCCGAAAATATCTTTGCGGATGTTCATTCCGGTTTGATGCATTTCCTGATCATTCATACTCGTCTTCTCCTGGTTACGAAGTTTTTAGAACCCGCCGGATCGCCGCGATGATCGCGGCGCGGTCCGGTAGTGCCGCTTTTTCCAGAGTCGGGCTATACGGCACCGGCACGGACGCCGCGCACACGCGCTGTACCGCTGCCTTGAGAGCGCGGAACGTCGCCGGGTCCTCGACCACCACTGCGGCGATTTCGGAGGCTGCCGAGCAAGTGGGAGGCGCCTCGTCGACAATCACCAGACGGCCTGTTTTACGCACCGAGGCGCGGATGGTCTCGACATCGAGCGGCACCAGCGTGCGTGGGTCAATGACCTCGACCGAAATGCCCTGAGCGGCCAGCTCGTCGGCCACCGCCAGCGCTTCCTGCACATAATAGGCAAGGCCGACGACCGTGACGTCGGTGCCGCTGCGCTTCACTTCGGCTACACCCAGCGGCACCAGGTGATCACCGTCGGGTACCGGGCCGGTGACCGTGTTCAGGCGGCTGCATTCGAATGAGACCACCGGATTATTGTCGCGGATCGCGCTCTTGAGCAGGCCTTTGGCGTCGGCCGGTGTGGCCGGCAAAATGATTTTCAGCCCGGCCACGTGCATCCACATGGAATAAGGACTCTGCGAGTGCTGGGCTGCCAGATTCATGCCGCCGCCGGTCGAACAACGGTAGGTCACCGGGAAGTCCGCTTGCCCCCCGAACATATAGCGTATTTTGCTGGCCTGGTTGACGATTTGATCCATTGCGACGAAGGAGAACGTGACCATGCGCCAGTTAACGATCGGCCGATATCCGCTCGCGGCTGCGCCCAGTCCCATGCCCGTCAGCACCGACTCGGAAATTGGCGTAAAGCGCACGCGCGCCGGCCCGAATTCCTTGAGCGGATTGCCGGTGAAGTCGGTGCCGAGTGTGATTACCCGATCGTCGCGCCGCATCTCCTCCGCGACTGCTTCATCGAGCGCTTGAGCAAAACTGATCTCCCGCATGGCAAAAACTCCTTAGTGTCTCAAACCGGCGCCGCGTACATGTCAACCAGAATGTCTTTGGGATCCGGAAACGGGCTCGCGTCGGCAAATGCAACCGCCTGCTGCAAATCAGCATGAACCTGCCATTGCAGTCCTCCCACATCGGATTCGCTGATCACGCGCCGCGCAATCAGGTCCGCTGCCAGACGGGCGATCGGGTCGCGTTCCTTCCACCCCGCGATCTCCTCGGCCGGCCGGGTTTCGGGCGGCGGCGCGGCGCGCATGGCATGAAAATACCAGCGGTAGGTCTTGCACTCGAGCAGAGTCGGACCATTGCCCTGACGGGCGCGTTCAATCGCAATGCGCGCGGCTTCGCGTACCGCCAGCACATCGTTGCCATCGATGGTAAGACCCGGCATGCCGTAACTGCCGGCGCGCACCGCCACATCGGTAATCGGGTGCTGCACCGCGACCGCATTGTTGGCGGCGTACTGATTGTTCTCGCACACAAAAACAATCGGCAGCTTCCATACTGAACTGATGTTAAGCGCTTCATGAAACTCGCCTTCGGTCACCGCGCCGTCGCCGAAGAAACACACCGCGACATTGCCCTTGCCGTCGAGCTGGGCGGCCAGCGCAGCGCCCGTCGCCAGCGGCAGTCCGCCGCCGACAATGCCGTTGGCGCCGAGCATGCCCACCGCGAAGTCGGCGATATGCATCGACCCGCCCTTGCCTTTGCAGTAGCCGTCGACGCGCCCGAACAGCTCGGCCATCATGCGTTTGATGTCTGCGCCTTTGGCGATGCAGTGGCCGTGCCCACGGTGCGTGCTGGTCACGCGGTCGGCGTTAGTCAGATTGGCGCATACGCCCACAGCGACCGCTTCCTGGCCGACGTAAGGATGCACCGTGCCGTAAATCTTTCCTCCCGTTCGCAGCTTGATCGCCAATTCGTCGAACTCGCGAATCAGGATCATTTTTCGCAGCATGCCGATCGGATCAAGTGTGTTCGAAGCCATCGATCTGTCTCCTTTACGCGCCTGCGGATTTGCGCACAGTCTTGAGATACGCTTCCCCGGCGCTTTGCAACAGGCTTCCCACATTGCTGTGAAAATACTGAACGCCCAGACCCAGGAACTTGGGAATGAGCGCGTCCGGGCAACTTACACCGGCCACGATACCCGCATCGCGGATGCGCTTCACGCCTTTTTCCATCACCGCCTGCACCTCGGGGTGTGCCTGCTGTCCCGGGTGGCCCATCGACTGTGACAGGTCACCCGAACCGATAAACAGCACATCCACGCCCTTGACGGTAACGATCTCGGCAATATTGTCGATGGCTTCGACTTCTTCGAGCATCAGGCAGACCAGCGTGTTCGCGTTGGCTTTCGCAAAATATTCCTGGGTGGTCCCACCCATCCCGTACTCCGCGGGCCTGCCACGGCTGAAACTGCCGCGCTGCCCTTCAGGAAAATACTTGCAGGCCGCGACCGCGGCCTCGGCTTCCGCCCGGGTATTGACGTGTGGCACCTGCACGCCCCACGCGCCGCGATCGAGGAACGGAGCGATCACCTCCGGCCGGTTGGCCACCGGCCGCACGATGGGTGCGATGCCGGTTAACTCGGCGGCGCGTATCAGCTCCTCGGCAGTATCCACCGTGATGGAACCATGTTCGTTATCGATGAGCACCCAGTCGAACCCCATATAGCCCAGCATTTCCACAATGGGCGGCGATGGAAAAGTGATCATCACCCCAAATACAGGCTTGCCGTCTTGCAGTTTTTGCTTGAGCGTGTTGGTGCGCATATCGGATACTCCTTGTTAATGGGGTCAGACTTGATTTATACACATAACTACTTGTTTTTATTGACTTATTTACACATCAAAAAGATCGTATCGCGCACGCAGCAGCGATCCTTGCTTACACCGGGTCCAGCCCTTTTTCGCGCAACACCACACGCGCCGGCTCTGACCTGAGAAAATTCACAAAGTCCTGTGCTACGCCGCGTTGCGCCGATTGCGCAAATGCGCTGGCGCCATAGACGATAGCCTGCTGCAATTCCTGCGGCAAGGGATCGAGAATCTGGATGCCCGGCACCGGCAACAGCTCACTGATTTGCTGTACCGCGATGTCGGCGTCGCCCCGCGCCACCACCGCGCCGACCAGCTCGCCCGCACGCGGCACCACCCGCTTCGCCGCTATGGCCTCGGTGATGCCTAGCCGTTCCAGCACCTTGACGAAATGCATGCCGCTCGCCCCCGCGCTATACGACACTTTGCCGGCGGCGAGCAACACGCTTTTTAATTTTTCCGGTGTACTGATGTCCGGCTTCGCCACGCCCGCGCGCACCGCGAGGCCGGTGCTGGAGCGCGCGAACGCCGTGCGGCTGGCCGCCTGCAGCCTGCCTTCCTTTATCAACGGACCTGAGAACTCTTCCGGCCCAATGAACAGATCACCCTGCGTGCCATCGAGTATCTGCTTGGCTAGGCCTGAACCGCCGGCGTAGGTGATGTTGACCTTGTGCCCGCTCGCGCGCTCGAACTCCGGCACCAGTTCGATCAACGCTTCCTTCGCGGAAATCGTGCTGAATACAACGATCTCCGCGCACTGCGCTGTGCCCAGACTCATGCCGATCATCACCACAGCCACTGCCAACGTTTCGAATCCCGAAAAATGCATGTTGATCTCCTATGCCACTCCGTCTTTACTGATGTTGGAACTACTGCTTTACCAAGCCCAACTGCGTCATCACTGTTTTAAGTTCTTCATAATCCGCTTTGAGCTCGTCGCGCATGCGCGCACTGCGCAGGAACTCGTTGGTGACCAGATCCCGTTCGAGCATTTTTTTCCAGTCATCGGACTCCACCACGCGCGCGAGCACATTTTCCCAGTATTCGGTGTGGGGCGGCGGCAAACTGCGTGGACCAACAAAGGCGCGCCAGTTTGAGATCACGGCGTTGGCGCCTAGCTCTTTCCACACCGGCACGGCAGCAAACGCACCTTCGAGGCGATGGGGTGCGGCCAGCGCCAAAAAGCGCAGCCGCCCCGCCTGCACATGCGGCAAAACGCTGGCGGCAGGCCCGACCAGCATGTCGACATGCCCTCCAAGCGCCGCGGTGATGGCATCGGCACCGCTGCTAAACACCACGACTTTGAGTTTTTTAGCGTCACCGCCCGCCGCACGCGCCACCAGCGACAGCGCGATATGGTTGTGATTACCGACCCCGCCAGAGAGTGAAGCGCTTAACGAGGTGACATCGGCTTTCAGGCGCGCAATGATGTCCCTGCCTGATTTAAGCATCGAGTCGGGCTTGACCGCGAACGCGACGTATTCGGTGAACAACTGCGCAATCGGCGTGATGTCGGTGGGACTGATGGCACTGCGTCCCGACACGTAGTCGCCAAGAAAGGTGGACGACACGATGGCAATGTGATGGCCGTCGCCCGCGAATTGATTGAGGTACGTCAGCCCCATCACCACGCCCGCGCCGGGCTTGTGTATGACGTTCACCACGGGCTCAATCAGCTTTTGCTCCTGCGCAATTTTCAGCACCAGCCGCACCAGCCGGTCGTTGCCGCCGCCCGGCGCGTTGGGCACCACCACTTCAATGCGCTTCGACGGCTTCCACTCGGCGGCCTGCGCCGACACGCATGCGCAAATCGCCGCCATCAAACACACTACCGTAAAACCATCCTTCATGCCTGCCTCCAGAGTTTTCATGATAGCACTGTCACGCACCAAAGCTTGCCCGCCGGCATGCCCCCCCCTATACTCAATCTGAACACAGGCACTCCCCCACTGCGGAGAAATTCATGGACAAGCAACCCTACAAGCTGCGCCATATCGCGTTGTCGGTACCCGATGTCGCGGCGGCGCAAAAGTTTTTCGAGGAACCGTTCGGCATGACACACGCCGGCAACGCGCAGAAAGGTCGCGATACAAAAACGTCAAGCCGGAATAGTCATGGGGAGATACCCGCTATGACCGATAAAGTTTTGTTTTCAAATAAATTTCTATTCGGAATGGCGCTGCTGCTGTGCCCGCTGCCGGTACTGGCCCAGGCCACCTATCCCAGCAAGCCTATACGCATGATTGTTACCTTTCCGCCGGGCGGCAGCACGACCATAATTGCGCGCCTGATTGGACAGAGACTCACTGACAGCTGGGGTCAGCAGGTGGTGGTGGATAATCGCGGTGGCGGCAACACTATCATCGGCTCCGAAGCTGTGGTCAAAGCCGCGCCTGACGGTTACACCCTGTTGCATGTGACAAGCACGCATGTAATCAACCCCAGCCTGCTCAAAACGCCTTACGACGCTGTAACGGATTTTGCGCCGGTTGCAACGCTGGTTGGCACAGAAACTTTGCTGGTGGTGAATCCGCAGGTGCCCGCAAACAACCTGCAGGAGCTTATCGCGCTGGCCAAAGCCAGGCCGGGGCAGCTTAACTACGCTTCGTCGGGCAGCGGAACGGCCAACCATCTGGCGATAGAGTTATTCAGCATACTTGCCGGGATCAGAATGCAGCACATCCCCCACAAAGGCGCGGGGCCGGCAGTTACGGATTTGATCGGCGGGCAGGTGCAGTTGTTTACCAACAACGCGCTGCCACTTGCACCTTTCGTGAGGAGTGGGCGGCTTCGCGCCATCGCAGTGTCTGGCGAAACGCGCCTGTTGGCCCTGCCCGATGTACCGACTTTCACCGAGTCTGGCCTGCCGGGTTTTCAGGTAAAGTCATGGCAGGGCGTAATGGCGCCGGCAAAAACATCGAAGGCCATTATCAACAAGCTGTCACTGGAATACGCTCGAATCTTGCGCACGCCGGAGCTGAGCGATACCCTGCTGAAGATGGGTGCGGATCCCCTGGTCGGCTCGGCAGAGCAATTTGCCGCACTGATCAAGGCGGATTTGGTGAGGTATGCGAAACTCATCAAGGATGCGAAAATAAAGCTGGAGTAATTGTTGCGCACCATAGAGATGCACTGAGAGATGCACTGAGAGAGGCACTAAGAATGACAGATAACATGAACCACCGACGTTCCTGGATGATTGTTCCTGCGCATGATCCTGCCGCGGTGATGCGCTGCGCAGAATTCAAGCCGGACGTGGTGGTGCTAGACCTCGAGTATTCGGTGCCGCCGAAAGCCAAGGAAGCCGCGCGCTCGGGTTTGGCTGCTTTGATCAAAAAAATCGGAGACAGCCAGGTAGAAACCTTTGTACGCATAGACCGCGACACCCGCTGGGCGGATGTCAGAGCGGCCATGCATCGCGGCATCACAGGGATTATTTTTCCCGGCCCCGATACGCCCGAGGAAGTTGCCGAACTCGGTGAACTCATCACGGCCATGGAAAAAGAGCGAGGCGTTGATCCGGGCACCACCGAATTGGTGCTGATGCTGGAATCCGCCAAGGGTTTCTGGAATGCGGCTGCCATCGCGCAAGCCAGCCCGCGCGTGACGGCACTCGGCGTGGGGCGCATTGACCTGACCATGCGCCTGGGACCGGTGCCGCAGGACGAATTCCGGCTGTATCGTTTTCTGATGACGCGCGCGCTGATTGCGGCAAGGATGCTGGGCAAACAACCGCTGGGCGCATTGTGGCGGCCCGACTCGCGCGGCGGCGTGGCAACAAAACAAGGCACAGCAAAAGCGGCCCGCGAAGCCCGGCTCATGGGCTTTTCCGGTTGTGTGTGCGCAACGCCGGAACAGGTGGCTTCAGTTAACGAAGGATTCAGCCCAGCATGAATACGCAAGCTACGCAGCACGACACCCAAAATAATCCGCTGGTCAGCGAGCAGCCTATGCCCAAGTACATCCGCCGTTCTCTGTTAGCTCTGTCCATAGACGATGCGCAACTCGGCGAAAAAGCGTATGCCTCCTGGGCCGACGCAATCATTCTGGATTGCGTAAAAAAGCCGGGCCACGATTGGCAGCAGGACCTGAAGTCCCGCATGCCTGCGGCAATCTATGCGGCGGCAAAGAGCGGCGCTGAAGTTTTTGTCAGAATTAACGGTGACAGCGCCGCAGCCGAACTTGAAGCAACGGTGTTCTGCGGCATTTCGGGTGTGGCGCTGAAAGGCGTGACCGGCCCCGCGGATATTGTGACCGCGGCGCGATGCCTGGATGCGCTTGAGGTAAGCCGCGGCATCCCAGGCGGCTCTGTGGAAATTGACGTTGAAGTGAATAACGCTGGGGCGGTGTGGCATGCGCTGGAAATTGCCCGCGCAAGTGAGCGTTTCGGCATTTTCTTGGTCAACGAGCAAGAGCTGTGCAAAAGTCTCGGTATGCAATCCGCACCTGACCTGGAATTCGATCCGCTGGAGTACATCAAGTCGCAACTGATCACGGTTGCCATTTCCGTGGGCGGGCAGGCGCTGGGCATGAGTTACCCCTTGAGTCTGACGCTTGAAAATGTCAGCGAGGACACGTTGAAAAACGCCGTGCGGCGCGCCCGCGATACGGGCTTTAAGGGCGCTGTGTGTGCGCATGCCTCATGGATCAAGTTGTGTAATGAAGGGTTCCGTCCAAGCGCTGAAGAGGCTGCCTACTACGTAAAAGTCATCGAGGTATTTGCCGAGGGGTTAAAGCGCGGCATGGCGTCCGTGCCGATAGACGGCAAGATGATCGACGTACCGGTGGATTTGCGCGCCAAGCTCTATCTCAAATGGGCGCAGCGGGTGCAGGCACGCGACGACGAAAAAGCCAAGGCGCATGAAAAAGCGGTCGCGTAAATTTCGAATTGCAACAATACTTATCCGCCCGTCATTCCCGCGCAGGCGGGAATCCATACCCTGTGCCCTATGGCACTGTGTTATGGGTTCCCGCCTGCGCGGGAACGACAGCGCGGGTTCTTTGACCTATTTATCTGGAACTTAAACCATGAATAACAGAGTTTCTCGCTGCTCGATGTTCGTTACCCCCACCAATCCGCGCTTCATCGATAAAGCGTGGACCAGAGGCGGCGATGTCTACATTCTCGATATTGAAGATTCCATCGCGCCGGCGGAAAAACAACGCTGCCGCACCCTGATCCGCGAGTCGATACAAAAAGCCAACAAGGGTGGCGCTTCGATTTACGTCAGGATAAACAAACCGTTTGTGGATGCTGATCTGCCGTACGCGGTGTGGCCCGGCGTGGACCGCATCATGCTGCCCAAAACGGAATCACCGGCGGAATATCGCCGTGTGCATGAAATCATCCTGCGGCTGGAAAAAGAACGCGGCATAGTGCCGGGAACGATCGAGTTATACCCGATGATTGAATCCTGCCTGGGTGCAGTGAACATTTATGAAACGCTTACCGCAACGCCGCGCAAACTGCGCTCGGTGGGTGGTGGCGGCGGTTACGACATGGCGGTCAATCTGGGCATTGAAATGTTTGCAAGTTTTGATCAGTACGCGTTTCCCGTGGCATACGTCGCGCTGGCGGCGATGGTACTGGACATAGAGCCCACCGGCGGCGTGTTCGTGCCCAACCCCTCGGGGCGCGTCGATCAGGGCGACCAGGCCGCCGCCCAGGCGGCGGCGCTGCACGCGGCGGGCGTACACCACGCTGGCGCACTGCATCCTAATTTTATTCAACCGCTGGTTGCGGGCCTGTCGCCGACCGCGGACGAAATTACCTGGGCGAACAAAGTCATCGATACCTTCGACAATCTGACAAATGCGGGTGAATCGGTAGCGCAGTTTGAAGGCAAGGTCATCGATAAATACGAGAACGACATGGCGCAGCGCACCCTCGACTGGGCCGCGGCCTGTAGCGCCAAAGATGCTTATAAAGCGCGGGCGATGCGCCGCGCCCAAAACGAGCAGCCTGTAGCGGCCGGCGCATAAGCCGTTGTTTAAAACACCAGCAATCATCCTTGCCCTGCTGTTAGCTGGTGGCGTGGCGCAGGCGCAATCGGTGAACGATGCTGATTTGTGCCGCTCCATCACCAGCAATCCGGATCTCGCGATCAAGCACTGCACCGCCGCCATCGAGGGGCGCAAGGTCAGCAACGAAATGCTGGCGCAGTGGTATGTGCAGCGCGGCGTGCAGTGGGCCGACAAGGGCGACTACGAGCGCGCAATTGCCGATCACACCGCCGCGTTGAAGCTTGACCCTGCCGTCCGTCACGCCAATTACTATCGCGGCTCGGCATGGTCCCACAAAGGCGAATTTGACCATGCCATCGCCGACTTTAATGCGGCCGCGAAATTAAGCGCCGATGACCCGGTGGTATATCACGCACGCGGCGTCGAACTCACGGTTAAAGGCGATTACCTGCGCGCCATCGCCGATTTTGAAAAAGCGTTGCAGCTCGATGCCAAAGCCGAAGGGGTGCATTTTGCGCGGGGCCGCACGCTGTTTTACATGTCCGAGTTTGCGCGCGCCAGCGCCGACTTCGAAGCGGCATTCAAATCACAGCCCAATGTTTACACCGCGCTGTGGCTGTTTCTTGCGCGCAAGCGCAGCGGCAACCACGATGCCGACGATCTGCTGGAGCGCGAAACGCGCGGTATCCGCGCAGGCTGGCCGGCGCCGCTGATCGCGCTGTACATGAGCCGCACCGACGCGAATTCAGTGATGGTGAGCACTACCAGCCCCGAACCCAACCGTCAGCGTGAACTACGCTGCGAAGCCAATTTTTACGTCGCGCAGGCGCACATCGTTAAAGGCGAGCAGTCCCGCGCACAAACGCTGCTGCAGGAGGTGCAACGCAATTGCCCAAAAAATCTGCTGGAGTATGAAGGTGCAACGGCGGAATTGCGCCGCTTGAAGTAGCGGCGATTATATCTTAACTATCTGTTTTATATAACTATTAATGACATCGGCCACGCACTATAACGAACTGGGACAGCCTGTAGGTTTTCCGCTGCCGCAGTGGAAATCACCTCCCCATCCGCCACGCACGCCGCTCTTGGGGCGCTACTGCCGTCTCGAACCGCTGGACCCGGCGCGGCACACGGCGGACCTGTGCGCGGCGAACGCGCTGGATGCCGATGGCGGTGGCTGGACCTATTTGACGGCTGGTCCGCTGGTTACGCTCGACGACCATCGTCAGTGGATGGCCCAATCGTGCATGGGCGAGGACCCTTTGTACTTCGCGATCGTGAAATTGCCGGACGAAAAAGCCGTGGGCGTGGCGAGTTACATGCGCATCGACCCGAAGAATGGCACGATTGAAGTCGGCGGCATCAAGTATTCGCCGCTGCTGCAACGCACACGCGCCGCCACCGAAGCCATGCATCTGATGATGCGGGGCGCGTTCGCACTCGGCTATCGCCGTTACGAGTGGAAATGCGACACTTTCAACGCCCCCTCGCGCGCGGCGGCACAACGCTACGGCTTTTCCTATGAAGGGGTTTTTCGCCAGGCCGTAATCTACAAGGGCCGCACGCGCGACACTGCATGGTATTCCATCATCGACAGTGAATGGCCGGCGATTGACGCGGCGTTTACGCACTGGCTTGCAGCGGACAACTTTGACGCTGTCGGCAAGCAACGGCTATCGCTGTCACAGTTGACGGCGCCGTTGGTCAAACGCCGTGGATAGGGAACATGAACTCTACCTCACATCAAAACGCGCTTGGCCAACCCATCGGGCTCCCGTTGCCGCAGTGGAAACCGCCGCCGCTACCGCCGCGCACACCACTGAGCGGGCGCTTCTGCCGTATCGAGCCGGCGAATGTCGAACACCACGCAGCCGACTTGTTCGCGGCCAACGCGCTTGATACCAGTGGCGCGGGCTGGACCTACCTGCTCTCCGGTCCTTTTGCGAACATCCATGATTACCGCCAGTGGCTGCAGAGCGCGTGCGCGGGCGATGACCGGGTCGTTTACGCGATTATCGACCTGCAGTCGCAGAAGGCCGTAGGCATCGCAAGCCATCTTAACATTGATCCCAAAAACGGCACGATTGAAGTCGGCGGCCTTAGATACTCACCGCTGATGCAGCGCACGCCAATGTCCACCGAGGCGATGTACCTGCTGATGAAACGCGCCTTCGAATTGGGTTACCGCCGCTACGAGTGGAAATGCAACGTGCTCAATGCGCCGTCGCGCGCGGCAGCGCAACGCCTTGGATTTTCGTTTGAAGCTGTTTTCCGCCAGGCCACGGTGTCCAGGAATCGCAACCGCGATACGGCGTGGTTGTCCATTATCGACAGTGAGTGGCCGGCGCTGGAGACGGCGTTCACACGCTGGCTCGCGCCGGACAATTTCGACGCTGAGGGAAAGCAACGCGTATCGCTGTCACAGTTGACCGCGCCGTTGCGAATGGGGTCAGATCTAGTGCGAATGGAGTCAGGTCTAGCAAAGTAGCACGCTCCATACCACGACAGCGGTCACACGACAGGGGCTAGGTCTATCACGACAGGGGTCAGGTCTATCATATGTCACGCCCCATCCGCATCGAATTCCCCAACGCCCTGTATCACGTCACCTCGCGGGGCGACCGGCGCGAAGCTATTTTCGAGGACGACGAGGACCGCCGCACCTTCCTGCAAACGCTTGGACAGGCGGTCAAGCAGTTCAACTGGCTTTGCCATGCCTGGTGCCTGATGGACAATCATTACCATTTGCTCATCCAGACCCCGGACAGCAACTTGTCAAAGGGCATGCGCCAGTTGAATGGCGTGTTCACGCAGGCGAGTAGCCGGCGTCACCGGCGCGTGGGGCACCTGTTTCAAGGACGCTTCAAAGCCATCCTGGTGGACAGCGACGCTTATCTGCTGGAACTCTCGAGCTACGGAGGCGCCTGACCGCAACGCAGCCATCGTGCACGCGCACGCAAGCGGGGCTTATTCCTACCAGCAGATTGCCGAGCACTTCGGAATACACTTCACTACGGTGGGGCGGATTGTGAGGGGCGGCAGGTGAATGCTACTTTGCTAGCCCTGACCCCTTTCGCGCACCAGCGGGGCATCGGCGTCGCGCGCATAGTCTAGCAGCGTTTCGTGGCGTGTGTCAGGCGCGATCACCACCTCGGCGACCTGTTCAAGGATCAGTATGCCTTTGACGCCAATAGGGTTGGTCAACAGTACTTTCGGTTTTGTCATTGCACTCTCCGCAGATGCCGTGAAATGTGCCACAAATGAATACTGCGAATGGCTGTGTCAAAGGCCGTCCATTTGATTTATATTCGTGGCATCAGCGATTCATTTGTCGCGCATGCTGGACTTGCGCGCGCCGGTTCAACCGGCCCTCCAAACTTACCCGAAGGTAGAGCGTTGCGCCCATGATGATTCTTGAACACGAAGCCAAGGCCTTGCTGCGCGAGGTCGGCGTGTCGGTGCCGCAAGGCACACTGATCAAATCCGGCACGCGCACGCCACGCGTTCGCGCGTATCCGGTTGCGCTCAAAGCGCAAGTACGCAGCGGCGGACGCGGCAAGCAAGGCGGCGTAATACGTGTCAACAATGCCACGGCGCTGAAAGCCGCTGCGAAAAAACTCTTCGCCACTTCGTTTGGCGAGGAAAAACCCGAAGTATTGCTCGCCGATCCATGGCTGCCCATCGAGCGCGAGCTTTATTTATCGGTCACCATCGATGGCGCCGCCGAAGGTTATGTAGTGCTCTACTCGCCCCGGGGCGGCGTCGATATCGAAAGTGGCGCGCCGCCCGCGCGCTACGCCATAGGCGCGCCGTGGAAGTTTCGTGCACACGAATTGCGCGCGGTGCTGGGACCCGTGGAAAAAGATTTTCAGTTGCGTGAGCGCGTTATTTTTCTGGCACAACGCCTGCTGGAAACCGCTGCCGCGCGCGACTGCCACACCATAGAAATCAATCCGCTGGTACGGCTGCAGGATGGCGAGCTGATGGCGCTCGATGCAAAGATCGTGTACGACGATTGGGCGCACTATCGCAACGCCGACATACTCGCCCAGCGTGACAGTGAAAGACGCCGCGCCGACAAGTTGCTGCGCGCGAGTCTTGAAATGGGCCACATGTATGTGAAGCTCGACGGCGACATCGGACTCATATCCGGCGGCGCCGGGCTGACCATGGGCGCGATGGACTTGATTTCGCAATTGGGCGGCAAGCCCGCGTGTTTTCTGGACGCGAGTCCCGGCCCCACCTCCACACGCGGCTACAAACCGGCGTTCGCCATGCTCGATGCCGACCCGGCGGTGAAGGTGATACTGGTCAGTGTGTTCGGCGGCGGCACGCACATGAATCGCGTTGCCCGGTCCATGAAAGAAAACATGGCCATACGCAAGAGCAAAAAACCGGTGGTGTTCAAACTCGACGGCACCTATGTCGACCAGGTAGCCTCGATTTTCGATACCTTTGGTGCTACCAATCACGCAACCCTTGAAGCCGCCGTTAAACAGGCGATAAAACTGGCGAGACAGGCTTGATCCATGACGACTCCGTTGAACTCCACCCCCATCCCTTGCCTTCTGCTCCGCTTCAAGTGTGCCCTTGCCCTTGCCCGTGAAGGGGAAGGAGTGAAATGCGCTGCAATCGCAGCGTTATTCGAAGCATGAGCATCCTCCTCGACCAATCCAACCGTGTGCTGGTGATGGGCATCACCGGCAACTACGGCAAGTTCTTCGTCACCGATTCCGGTGGCTACGGCACTACTGTGGTCGCCGGCGTGTCGCCGGGACGCGGCGGCGGCGATGTAGACGGCATTCCCGTTTTCGGGAGCGCTCACGCCGCGTGCAACACGACTGGCGCTGATACCGCCATGGTATTCGTGCCGCCGCCGCTGGTGCGCACTGCGGCGATTGAGGCCATCGAAGCGGGCTGCAAGCTGGTGGTAGCCACCGCCGATGAAATGCCGGTGCGCGACACCATCGAGATTCGCGCGGCAGCCAAAGCCAACGGCGCGCGCCTCGTCGGCCCCAACTCACCCGGCATCATTTCGCCGGGTAAAGCCAAGATGGGCTTCATGCCTTCGTTCTGCTTCATGCGCGGGCCGATGGGTGTCATCTCGCGCAGCGGCTCGCTGTCGTATGAAGGGAGCAAGCGCCTCACCGTGGCTGGCATCGGACAAACCACGGTCATTGGCATCGGCGGTGATCCGATCAAAGGCACTACCGCTGCCGAAGCGCTGGCGTTGTTTCATGCCGACCCGGAAACCAAAGCCGTGATGTACCTGGGCGAAATCGGCGGCACGGAAGAAGCCGCGGTGGCGGAATACGCCGCCCGCAAGGACGCCAAACCGGTGGCCGCATTGATCGTCGGCAAGACTGCTCCGCCGGGCAAAAAAATGGGCCACGCTGCCGCACTGGTCGGCAGCAAAGCCGACAGCCACGCCGCGAAAACGAAGATGCTGGCGAAGAGCGGTGTGTATGTGTGTAAGGGATTGACCGATCTTGTGAAGCAAGCACGGGCGGCGCTGGATGCAGCTTGAAGCAACAACCAAAATCTTTTTGCCACAGATTTCACAAATGAACACAGATTAAAAAACCTTTTAATATCAAATAATCACGCAATATCTTCTTTGCAGTTATCTTTGTTCATCTGTGAAATCTGTGGCAAAGATGTTTTTCGTTGGCAATAATCAGAAGGAGTACCCATGAACAAACCCACCGACCTGAAAATCAGCGAAGACGCCCCCGAAGGCCTGATCAACGAAGCCTCGATGTCTGCCGCGCGCGATCTGATCGGAGCCAAGTTGCGTCCCGAGCAATACCTGCGCGACGCCAGCCTCGACGCCATCACCATATTTTCCAATGGCGTCGGCGATTTGAACCCGCTCTACCGCGATCAGGAATATGCGCGCTGGACGCGCTTTGGCGGCCTCATTGCACACCCCTGCTTTCCGTGGACGCACCACTGGCCCGGCCGCTCATACTGGGGGCTGCCCGGCGTGCATGGCTTTGGCGTGGCTATCGATTGCGAATACATGCGCAACGTGCGCCCCGGTGATCGCATCAGCATCTGGAATCGCGTCATCGACGTGCAGGAAAAACAATCCAAATTCTCCGGCAAAATGGCGATGCAGTATCTCGAATCGACGTATATCAATCAGCGTGATGAAATCCTCTGCCGCGCGCTGGGTCTGACGGCGCGCCACGAGCGTAAAGCCTCGCGCGACAAGGGTAAATACAAAGAAGTGAAAACCCATGTCTACACGCCACGGGAGCGCGACCGCATCGATGAGATGGTATTGAGCGAAGTGGAACGCATTCAAGGCCAAAAAACCCGCCATTGGGAAGATGTCAAAATTGGCGACGCGATAGATGAAATCGCACGCGGTCCGCTGTCGGCCTCCGATACCATGGCTTTCGTCATTGCATCGGGCCGCGGCTCCGCGCACGGCGTGCTGTTGCGCCACGCCGCCAGACACCCCAACCACTACATTCGCAACAAGAAAACCGGCGGCGGCGTCGAATACACCGGCATAGGTCATCATCGCGAAGATTTCGCCAAGGATGTGGGCGTGCCCGGCATGTACGACTACCTGCCGCAACGCGCCTGCTGGTTCGCCACCGCCATCACCAACTGGATGGGCGATGATGCCGTGTTAAAGCGCCTGCGCATGGAAGCGCGTCTGTTTAACTGTCAGGGCGACACCACCTTCATCAGCGGCAAAGTGATCAAGAAGTATGTCAAAGACCGCTGCGCGCTGGTCGATATCGAAATGAAAGGCATCAACCAGCGCGGTGATCTATCGTCGCCCGGCTTCGCCACTGTGATGCTGGCGTCGAAGGATCCGACGACAAAAGTGCCTCTGAATGGCGCGGTGTGCGATCTGGAATTACCGATGGTGCGATGACGAACGGGAGACGCCACCATGCCCAGCACAATGTTCCTCGTCCTCGACATGATCAACGACCTGATCCACGAAGACGGCCCCAACGGCAAAAAGGGCTACGGCCCCATACTCGAACGGCGAAATATTATTAACAACACGGCCACGGCCATAGCCAAGGCGCGCGCAGCCGGCGTAAAAATCGGCTATGTGCGCGTGGGCTTTTCACCTGATTACCGCGAAGTCGCCAGCAACAGCGGCGTGTTCATGGGCGCAAAAAAAGCCGGCCTGTTTAAGCTCGGCGCCTGGGGCACCAAGGTGCATCCCAAGCTCGCGCCCACGCCCGACGACTACGACATCATCAAGCACCGCGTGAGCCCCTTCTACGCAACGACACTGGAGCCGATACTCGGCGCCAATCAAATCACCAAGCTGGTGCTGTGCGGCGTATCCACCACCGGCGCGGTACTGTCCGCGGCCAAGGATGGCCATGATCGCGACTACGATATCGTGATTCTCGACGATTGCAGCGCTGCCATCACCGATGAGCAACACCAGGCGACGCTGGAAATGGTGTCGCGCTTTGCGACAATTACCACCTCTGCGGATATCGTTTTCCCGTGATGCAAGGCCGTGCCTTCGCCCTCGTTGCAGGATTGGCGCTCGTGCCGCTGCTTGCCACGGCACAGACGGAGAACTACCCGTCACGGCCCATCCGTTTCATTGTGCCGCTGCCGCCCGGCGGCGGCGCAGATCTGGTGGCGCGTCTCGTTGCCGAACGCTTGTCCAAAAATCTGAATCAGCAGGTGCTGGTGGATAACCGCGCCGGCGGCGGCACCGTGATCGGCGCCGATCTCGCCGCGAAGTCCGCAGCGGACGGCTACACGTTATTGCTCGGCACTGCGACCACGCACGCCATTAATTCCAGTCTGGTAAAGAAGCTGCCTTATGATCCGGTGCGCGATTTTGCACCGATATCGCTGGTGGCTGTGCTGCCGCAAATCATCGTTGCGCATCCCTCGCTGCCCGCGAACACGCTGCCCGAACTGATCGCGCTCGCGCGCAAGCGCCCCGGTGAAATTTTGTTTGCCTCCACCGGCAACGGCAGCGCTAATCATCTGGGTGCGGAGATGTTGAAAAGCGTGGCCAGGCTCGATATGGTGCACGTGCCCTACAAGGGGGCGGGGCCGTCGATAATTGATCTGCTCGCAGGACAAACGCAATTCATGTTCACCACCATTCCGCCCGCATTGCCCCACGTTAATAGCGGCCGCCTAAAAGCATTGTCTGTCGCACACTCCAAACGCTCGGCGTTGCTGCCGCAATTACCCACCACCGCGGAAGGCGGTGCGCCCGGCGTGGAAGCGAGTTCGTGGAACGGCGTGCTGGTGCGCGCAGGCGCAGCACCAGCCATCATCACGCGGCTGCACACAGAATTATCCGCGATCATGATGCAGCCGGAACTGCGTGAACGCCTCGCCGCCGCCGGTGTGGAACCAATGATCAACACGCCCGAAGAATTCGCCAGGTACATCGCTTCAGAAACCGCGCGCTACGCCAAAGTAATTGCTGCTTCCGGCGCACGCATAGACTAACTATCTGTTTTTAAAAGACTATTTATGACACATCAAACCCTGCACATAGAAAAATCCGCCACCGGCCTGCTGCAACTCACGCTTGATCGCCCCGACGTACGCAACGCGCTTAACACTCAAATGGGGATTGAGCTGCGCGAGATTTTTGCACCCCTGGCGTTTCACCCGCAGGACGTGCGCTGCGTGCTGATTACCGGTTCGGGCGACAAAGCGTTTTGCGCCGGCGGTGATCTCAAAGAACGCAACGGCATGAGTGACGAACAATGGCGCATGCAGCACGCGATCTTCGAGGAAGCCTACTACGCCATCATGAACTGCACCGCGCCGGTGATCGCCGCAGTCAATGGCTCGGCATTCGGCGGCGGCTGCGAACTGGCGCTGGCGTGTGATTTCATTTATGCATCAACTACTGCGCGCTTTGCGCTGCCGGAAACCACGCTGGGCATATTGCCCGGCTGCGGCGGCACACAGAACCTGCCGCGCGCAGTGGGTGAACGGCGCGCCAAGGAATTGATCCTGATGGGCAAGGCGTTCACCGCGCAGGAAGGCTACGAATGGGG
>CAMBCF010000053.1 GCA_945864585.1 Bordetella parapertussis
CGAGATGTGTCACGAGATCCGCGATTGCATCGACGCCATCCGCCGCGAAACGCGCACGCGCGTGTTGGTGATCACCGGCGCGGGCGATAAATTTTTTTGTATCGGCGGACGCAAGGATGGTCTGGAAAAAACCAATCTCTACGCCGGCATGCTGCCCACGCTGGAAATTTACGAAAGCATCGAGCGCCTGCAAAAGCCGGTGATTGCCTCGGTCAACGGCTATGCCGTCGGCGGCGGGCAGGTGCTGCAGGTGATGTGCGATATCACCATTGCCAAGGAAAGCGCGGTGTTTCGCCAGGTGGGGCCGATGATGGGCAGCTTCGACGCGGGCTACGGCACCTGGTATCTCGAAGACCTTGTCGGAAAAAAGAAAGCCAAGGAAATGTGGTTCGCCAATCCGCGCCTGTCGGCGCGTGAGGCGCTGGACATCGGCCTCATTAACAGAGTCGTTCCCGACGATAAACTGCACGAAGAAACACGCAAGCTTGCGCTGGAGATCGCCGATCGCGGCGCGTTTGCACTGGCTTCGCTCAAGGCGGCGTTCACCGCGCGCCACACCGGCGTGTCAGGGCTGGCGCGGGTGTCGCACGATTTACTGCTGCGACTGTACCTTGATACCGATGAGTCGAAGGAGCTGGGCGAATCATTCCGCGGCAAGCGCAAGCCGGATGCGGATAAGTTTGGGCATTGAATTCAACGTCAACATCTTAGCCACAGATTTCACAGATGAACACAGATTATTTCGGCGTGGGTTTTAATCTGTGTATATCTGTGTAAATCTGTGGCAAATAGGTTTTTAGATGTCAACGCTACTCACACTGCACAATCCCCGCACTGCGCGCCGCTATTACGAGGCCGGCTGGTGGCGCGCGGAAACGATGTACCTGCTGCTGGCGCAGCACGCGCGCGTGCGGCCGCAGGCGTATGCGCTGCGTGACAGCCGCCATCGGCTGACCTGGGCGCAGCTGCTGCTATGGGTGGACGCACTGGCTGCCGATCTGCACGCTGCGGGCTTGAAGCGCGGCCAGCGCGTATCCGTATGGCTGCCCAATCGGGTCGAAGCCACCGTGGTATTCCTCGCCTGCTCACGCAATGGTTATGTGTGCAATCCGTCACTGCACCAGAACTACACGGTGGGTGAAATCCTCGCGCTGATGGAACGCATCCAGACCTCGGCGCTGTTCGCGCAAGCCGGTTATGGCGCTGACGCCGATAAGGTGAATGTGTTTGACGCCGCGAAGTCGCTGCCTGCATTAAAGCGCGTGTACTCCGTCGATGGCGGCGGGTTCCCCGCGCCCGGTGCGGCACCCGCTGCATCCCTATTGCCGCCGGTGAATACCGACCCCGACAAAATTGTCTATCTCGCCTTCACCTCCGGCACCACCGGCATGCCCAAGGGCGTGCTGCACTCGGACAATACCCTGCTCGCCAATGGCCGCGCCATGGTGCACGACTGGCATCACGATGAACATACGATCCTGTATACCCACAGTCCGCTGTCGCATCACATTGCCACGGTGGCGATCGCGCAAAGTCTGTGCGCGGGCTTCGAGCTGGTGCTGAACGATCTCAAGCCGGGAATGAAGCCGCTCGACGGGCTGCTGGAAACCGGCGCCACCTACGTTATGGGCGTGCCCACCCACGCCATCGATATACTTGCTGATGCCAAACAGCGCGGATTGTCCGGCCTCGGCAAGGTCAACCTGTTCTACATGGCGGGTTCGACCATTCCGCCGGAAACGGCGCGCGCGTTTCTCGACAGGGGCATCAAGCCGCAGAACATTTACGGCATGACCGAAAACGGCTCGCATCAATACACTATGCCGGAAGATAGTGTGGAGATCATCACCACGACTTGCGGCCGCGCATGCCACGGCTACGAAACCCGCTTGTGGGATCAGGAAAATCCCGACATCGAGGTGAAGCCCGGCGACATCGGTGAGATCGGCACGCGCGGTGCGCTGTTGATGCTGGGGTATTTCAATAATCAGTCCGCCACGGAAAATTCATTCAACGCCGGCGGCTGGTTTATGAGCGGCGACCTTGGGCGCATGGATGCTCAGGGCAATCTGCAGATTGTCGGGCGCAAGAAAGATTTGATTATCCGCGGCGGCCACAACATCCATCCGTCGCGGATCGAGAATCTTGCGCTGAAGCACGCGGCAGTGTTGAAGGCGGCAGCGTATGCGGTTGCCGATACGCGTTTGGGCGAGCGTGTGTGTCTGGCGATCATTCAGCGCGAGGGCACGCAAATCGAGGCCACTCAGTTGCTCGCGCATCTGGATGCGGTTGGCCTGTCCAAATACGATATGCCGGAATTTTTTATTTGCATGGATGCTTTTCCGTTGACCGCGAGTGGCAAGATACTCAAGCGCGAATTGGTGGAGTGGACGAGGGCCGGAAAGATAGCGCCCACGCCGGTGCGGTGGGTGGCTAAGACGTGAAAAGTAAAACGTGAAATGTGAAAAGTGAATCATCATGGCAATTGAACTCACACGCGTGGAAGAATTCGCGCTCATCACGCTAAACCGTCCCGACGCTTTGAATGCGCTGAGCTTTGCATTGATCCGCGAGCTTGGCGCGTGTCTCGACGAGGTGGCAAAAAGCGACGCGCGCGCGCTGCTCATCACCGGCGCGGGTCCCAAGGCGTTCTGCGCCGGCGCGGACATCGGCGAACTCACCGGACGCGGGCTGGCGGCGCAAAAGCAGGGTGGCGAATTCGGGCAGGCGACTTTCGCCAAACTCGACACGCTGCCGATGCCTTCGGTGGCGCTGATCAATGGTTATGCATTCGGCGGCGGCATGGAACTCGCACTCGCATGTACGTTCCGGCTCGCCACGCGCAACGCCAAAATGGGCACACCCGAAATCAAACTCGGTCTCATCCCCGGCTACGGCGGCACACAACGTTTGCCGCGGGTGGTGGGCGAGGCGCGCGCGCTGGAAATGGTGATGACCGGACGCACCGTTGATGCGGAAGAAGCGCTGCGCATTGGCCTGGTGAATCGCTTGCTTGATGGCGATGCGGTGGCAGCAGGTGTGGCGTTCGCGCGCGAGTTTTCCGCTTACAGCCTGCCGGTGCTGGGCTTCGCGCGTGATGCGGTCAAACGCGCCGGCGAGACGCCGTTGCACGAGGGGCTGAAAATAGAGACCGATCTGGGCACACTGGCGTTTCAGACCCAAGACGCCGCCGAGGGTATGGCGGCGTTCATGGCGAAACGCAAGCCTAACTTTCGGGATGCGTGAGGCGTGAAGCGTGAGGGGTAACAAGACCATCGCGGTCACTGGCGCCAGCCGCGGCATTGGTGCGGTTATCGCGCTGGAACTCGCGCAACGTGGATTCACAGTGGCGTGTCTCACGCGCAAAGGTCAGGGACCGGAAGTTAGCGTGCCCGCCGCGCTTGCATCGCGTTTTGTCAACACAAAATGCGATGTCATCGACGAAGCCAGCGTCAAACAAGCACTCGCCGCAGTCGCGCAAAAAACCGGCGCCATCCACGGTATCGTCAACAACGCCGGCATACATCTCGATGCACCGAGCGACAAGCTCGCGCTGAATGTCTACAATCAGGTGATGAACACCAATGCCACGGCAGTGTTCACCGCCTGCCGCGAGGTCTATCCGCACCTGCTTAAGGCAGGCGGCGGCATCATCGTCAACATCGGCTCGTTTTTCGACAAAATTGGCGTTAAGCGCAACGTCGCTTACTGTGCGTCGAAAGCGGCGGTGGGTGCGATCACGCGTTGTCTGGCGGTGGAGTGGGCAGGCGATGGCATCCGCGTGCTGGACGTTGCGCCGGGTTACATCGAAACCGATCTCAATCGTGATGCGTTCAAGGGGCCGCTGCGCGAGTTTCTGGCGAAGCGCATACCCGGTGGCAAACACGGCACGCCGCAGGACATTGCGCGGCTGGTGGCGGCAATTTTCAGCGAGGACATAGCGTTCCTCAATGGCGAAACCATTTACATCGATGGCGGGCAAGGCATTGCTCATTAGAGGTTAATGTAACTATATGTTTTTAAACGATATTTAAACGGATCGTCGATGAAGGTCTTTGAGCGCCTGGATAGCAGCGTCGCATTTAGCAACGAAGAACGCATGCTGATCGACGCCGTGCGCACGCTGGCGCGTGAGCAGATTGCGCCCCGCGCGGCGGCGTTCGACCGCAGCGGCGAATTTCCGTGGGACAACGTCAAAGCGATCAACACGCTGGGTTTGAATGCGATGTTTGTGCCCGACGCGTATGGTGGCGCGCTGATGTCGTATGCGGCGTATCTCGAGTGCGTGCGCGAGATCAGCAAGGCTTGCGCGTCCACCGGCGTGATCTGGGCGACTAATTTTCATGCGATGAAGCCGCTGATTGAGTTCGGCAACGAGGAACAAAAGCAACGTCTGTTGCCCAGGGTGGCGGCGGGCGCGCTGGCCTCACTGGTGATCACCGAGCCGACTGCAGGCTCCGACGCCACCGGCATGAAAACTGCCTTCACGCCTGAGGGGGCCGACATTATCGTCAACGGCTCCAAAACCTTTATCACCAATGGCGCACATGCTGACCTGTTGCTGGTGTTCGGCAAATGGAGCGAGATTGATGCTGGCGACGACGGCAAGGCATCGATCTCGACGCTGATAGTCGAGAAGGGTACGCCCGGCCTGAAGGTGCTGCGCGAGGAAGACAAGATGGGCCTGCGCGCTTCCAGCACCGCCACACTCGCATTCGACCATTGCCGTGTGCCGCGCGCCAATTTGCTGTGCAACCCCGGCGATGGCCTGAAGATACTGCTGGCCTCACTCAACCGCTCACGGCCCAGCGTGGCGGCGCACGCGCTGGGCATCGCGCGCGGCGCGTTCGAGGACGCCGTGGCGTACATCAACGAGCGCAAACAATCGGGACGCAAAATCGTCGAATTTCAAGGCATACAGTTCATGCTGGCCGACATGGCGACTGACCTCGCGCAGTGTGAAGCGTGGCTGTGGCACGTCGCGCGACTGGTTGACGGCGGCGCCGCCGATTTCGGTGTCGAATCGTCGATGCTCAAGATGCGCGCTGCCGATATTGCCATGCGTATTGCGACCGATGCGGTGCAATTGCATGGCGGCTATGGCTACATCAAAGACTATCGCGTGGAGCGTTTGATGCGCGATGCCAAGATCACGCAGATATGGGAAGGCACCAATCAGATTCATCGGCAGTTGATTGGGAGAAGTTTCTTGAAGAAATAGACATGCCCAATATAAATTCACAACAACCGCTCGCCGGCATTCGTGTGCTCGATTTCAGCACTCTGCTGCCGGGGCCGCTGGCGACTTTGATTCTCGCCGAGGCCGGCGCGGACGTGATCAAAATCGAGCGTCCCGGCCGCGGCGATGAAATGCGCTCCTATGTGCCGAAGTTCGGCAGTGACAGCGTCAACTTCGCCCTGCTTAATCGCGGCAAGAAAAGCATCGCCATCGATTTGAAGGATGCAGCGGCGCGTGCATCGCTGCTGCCGCTGATTCAGGAAGCAGATGTGGTGGTCGAACAATTCCGCCCCGGCGTGATGGCACGGCTGGGACTCGGCTACGAGGCGCTGGCCGCGATCAATCCGCGCATTATCTATTGTGCGATCACCGGTTACGGGCAGGACGGCCCGCGTGCGCAGGTCGCGGCCCACGACCTCAACTATGTCGCCGAATCCGGCCTGCTTTCACTGTCCGCCGGTGCGGACGGCGCGCCGGTGGTGCCGGGCGCGCTGATCGCCGACATCGGCGGCGGCGCGTATCCGGCGGTGATTAATATTCTGCTGGCGTTGCGCGCGCGCGACAGCAGCGGCAAGGGCTGCCAGCTCGATATCGCGATGGGCGACAATCTGTTCACGTTCCTCTACTGGGCTATCGGCAACGGACTCGCGGCAGGCCAGTGGCCCAAGCCGGGCGCGGAGCGTGTCACCGGCGGCTCGCCGCGTTTTTATATCTACCGCACGCGTGACCATAAATTTATTGCCGCGGCGCCGCTGGAACAAAAGTTCTGGGAAAATTTCTGCGATGCCATCGAACTCGCGCCCGGCTTTCGCGACGACGAAAAGGATGCCGCGGCTACCACGCGTGCGGTCGCGCAACGCATCGGCGAGAAAACAGCCGCCGAGTGGCAGGCGCGATTCGCGGGTAAGGACCTGTGCTGTTGTGTGATGGCGAGCGTCGAAGAAGCGCTCAACGATGCGCACTTTCAGTCGCGTAGCGTGTTCAGCCGCAAAGTTTCCGCTGACGGAAAATCCATTACCGCATTGCCGGTGCCAGTGGCCGATGCGTTTCGATCATCACAAATCGATGCCAGCTACCCCGCCTTGGGCAATGCGAATGAATTACTAAAATATTAATAAAAACAAATACTTAAGATATGTCATGCAAGCACTGATCGTTCACGAACACGGCGCGCTCGAAAAACTTTCCCTCGGCGAATTCCCCGATCCGCAACCCGGCAAGGGGGAGGTGCTGGTTGATGTACACGCAGCGAGTGTGAATTTCCCTGATCTGCTGGTTATTAACGGCAGCTATCAGAATCTGCCGCCGCGTCCGTTTGTGCCGGGCAAGGATCTCGCCGGTGTGGTGGCTGCGGTGGGCGAGGGTGTCACGCGCGTGAAGCCCGGCGATCGCGTGCTGGCGCAGATTGAGCATGGCGCGTTCGCGAAGCGCGCCGTGGTACGTGAAGTGTTGTGTTTTGTGATGCCTGCGAAAATGAGTTATGCGCAAGGCGCGGCGATGGGGCTGGTTTACCTGACCGCGCATAATGCGCTGCTCGAACGCGGGCAGTTTCGCGCGGGTGAAACCGTGCTGGTCACCGGTGCGGCAGGCGGTGTGGGGCTGGCCGCAGTGCAACTGGCCAAGGCGTTGGGCGCGATCGTGGTGGCTGCGGTCAGCTCTGAAGAAAAAGCGCGGGTTGCGCGCGCGAGCGGCGCCGACCATGTGGTGCGAACGGATGTGCCTGAGCTGCGTGATGCGTTTCGCAAGCAGGTGTTCGACGCCGTGGGGCAGCGCGGCATTGATCTGGTGCTGGATTCCGTCGGCGGCGATGCGTTCGACGCCTGCCTGCGCGTGATGGCGTGGTGCGGGCGGCTGGTGATTATCGGTTTTGCCGCCGGGCGCATTCCGGAAGTGAAGGCAGGCTATCTGCTGGTGAAAAACATTTCGCTGATCGGTTTGCAGAGCAGCGACTATCGTGAGCGCACACCCGAAGTGGTGCGCAAGGCGTATGAGCACCTGTTTGCGTTGTATGAACAGGGCAGGATCAAGCCGCACGTAATGGCGGTGTATCCGATGCAGGATTATCTGAAGGCGCTGCACACGGTGCGGGATCGCAAAGTGCTGGGCAAGGTTGTAATCACGATGCGCGTTTGACAGCGTGCAAGGGTGGGGCTTATAAACACAGCAACTGCTTTAGCGCAGAGACGCGGAGAACTGCCGCAGAGAAAACCCGAAAAAGACCTAGGGGTTCTCTGCGGAACCTCTGCGTCTTCGCGCCTCTGCGGTGAATCCCTAGCCCCTGATTTTAAAGGAGAAAAACATGTACGGATGGCGCGGACGCATCGGCTTGCTGGTTCCCTCGATCAACACCACCATGGAAACCGAGTTCTGGAAAATCGCGCCGCCCGGCGTGTCGGTGCATACCGCGCGCATCGCCGGCGGGCGCGAAGGCACGCCGGAAACGCTGCGCGGCATGGAAGACGCCAGCAAAGCGGCGGCGCGCGATGTGGGCATGATCGAGCCCGATGTGGTGGTCTACGGCTGCACCAGCGGCAGCTTTTTCGAAGGCCCTACCTGGAACAAGAAAATCGCCGAGCAGCTCACGGCGATCACCAAAGCGCCCACCGTGACCACTGCCGGAGGCATGGCGGCGTGTCTGCAGGCGGGCGGATACAAAAAAGTCGATATCGTGACGCCGTACGTTGAAGTCACCAACGAACGGCTCAAGCTTTTTTTAAAAGCACATGGCATCGATGTGGTGAAGCTCGGCACCTTCGACATGCTCGATATGTTCGATCACGCCAAGATTCAGCCCGAAGAAATTTACCGCAAGGTGAAGGAAATCACCACCCCCAAATCCGAGGCGGTGTTCGTGGCGTGTACGCAGTTGCGTGCGCTGGAAGTGCTGGATCAGCTCGAGCGTGATCTGGGCAAGCCGGTGTATTCCGCGGTGCAGGCCTCGGCATGGCAGGCGTATGAGGTGATGGGTGTTGATCCGAAAATCATGGATTGCGGCAGCCTGCTGCGTAAATTGTCTGAGCCGGGTTCGCACAAAAAGCCGGCGAGGAAGCTGCGCTCGGCGTAGCAAGACGCCAGTCCTCATGATTTTCAACAGCCAGAGCGGCCTGATTGACACAGGCGACCGCACCCGCGATGCCGCCTGGGCGCAGTGGTACTTCGAGCACTTGCGCATCATGGCCACCGTGCCCGGCGTGTTTTCGGCGCAGCGGTTTATCACCGCGCATCCCGCGCATCCGCCGTCGCTGGCGATGTATGGCGTGGCGTCGGCGGAGGTGTTCAAGGGCGAGTACTATCTGAGCGTGCGCGGCATGGGTGAATGGCTGCCGTTGATCGACCGGCGGTGGTATCGCCGTAATTTGTTTGAGGGAATGGATGCCGCGCCGCAGGTGAGCGAAGCGCAGGTATTGTTGGTTGCGGATCGCGATGCGCCGGATGCCGCATTGGCAGCGTTGCCGTTCAGTTGGCTCAGCGTAGCGGGTATTGATCGATCAACACCTTGTCGCGGCCTTGCCGTGGTGGATAAGCGCGCGGTGCAGGCGCTGCCGGAAGACGTGGCGGTCTACACCCCTGCCTCGCAGCGTTACGTGAATAGTCTGGAATGCCTCTCATATAACGCCTTACGCAATTAAATACAAGGAGAACACAATGGCAAAAGGATTACTGGCCGCCGGTTTCAACTACAGTGGGGTGGATGTCGGCGAATTCAACGATTGGTATGACACCGAGCACCTGCCCGAACGCCACCGCTGCAAGGGCTTTATCAACGGTGTGCGCTGGGAGAGTGTGGATGATCCCAAGGTGGCGCTTGCGACGTACGATCTGGAGTCGCATGCGGTGCTGCACAGCGCGCCGTATGAGGCCATCGCGCGCGACAACCTGTCGCCGTGGAGCAAGCGCGTGACATCCAGGCTGCAACGCCTGTTGCGTATCGAGGGCGAGCAACTGGCGCCTGGCGATCAAATCATGCGCGGCACCACCAACTACCTGATGATTAACGCCTGCAATTTGAAGCCGGACGCGATCACCGAAGTTCAGCGCTGGTATCGCGAGGAACACATCCCGCGTCTGGGCGCGGTGGCGGGCTGTGTGTCGGCCCGGCATTTTTTCTCACACGCGGGCACGCACAACAGCATCGGGATTTATGAACTTGAGCGCGCAGAAATCTGTGCCTCAAAGGTGTGGAAAGAAGCGGCGACTACGCCATGGACGATAAGGGTGCGTCCGCATTTAACCGACCAGTTTCGCGTGGTGTTAAAACGCTATCAGCGCGCGGCGTGAACTCGGAAAAAACTCACCGCAGCAGGTAGCCCGTAAGGAGCGCAGCGCATTACGGGATTGTCGCAGCCCCGTAATGCGCTGCGCTCCTTACGGGCTTGTGTGTGGGTGAAAATCGTGAAATGAAGCACCGCACAATGTTACCATTTGCGCTGTGAATACGCCGCACACCGGGTGCGGTCAACCGCGCGCGCGACAGCCGCGTTTTATGCACACGCCCGGACATCCGGGTGATGCCATCCACACGTAGCAGCTTGAAAGGAAACCGCATGAACAAGATTTTGTCCGCGTTTACCGCAGCCGTTTTTGCGGCAGTCACGCTCAGCGCCGCCGCGCAGGCGCCCTCCGCTCCGATAGCCCCGGCGCAGCCGGTAGCCCCTGCTGCCGCGCCCGCCAAAGGCGAAAAGGCCAACAAAGCCGACACCCCGAAAGCGGAAAAAAGCAAAGCCAAAAAAGGCGCCAAAAAAGCGAAAAAAGCCAAGGGCGCCGCCAAGAAAGCGGGAAAGACCGGCAAGACTGATGCAGCCGCGCCAGCTGCAAAATAATCAGCCCCTAAAGTTCATGAAAAACAAATACTTAGGTTTTGCCGCCGCGATCTGCTTTAGTGCCGCTTTTTGGCCTGCAGCGGGTAGCGCACAAACGTTTCCCACGCGCCCGATACGCTGGCTGGTGCCGGTGCCGGCGGGGGCAACCACCGATATCGTCACGCGCATCGTGGCGCAGAAAATGAGCGAGGCCTTCGGCCAGCAGGTGGTGGTGGATAACCGCCCCGGTGGGGTGATGACCATCGCCACCGATCTGGTGGCGAAAGCCCTGCCTGATGGCCACACCATAGCAACCCTGCTCACCCCAACCGCGGTGAATCCATATGTGCTGAAAAATCTGCCGTACAACACCGAGCGTGATTTGCAGCCGGTGAGTCAGATGGTCGCGGTGCCAGGCGTGATGACCATGAACCCCGGCGTGCCCGCCAGCAACCTGAAAGAAGTGATCGCGCTCGCCCGAGCGAAGCCCGGCGCCTTGAACTACGGTTCGCCCGGGCAACTGACTTCGGGCCACCTGTCGATGGAGTTGCTGAAGCTGAACGCGGGCATCAACATCCAGCACATCCCGTATAAAGGCGGCGCACCGGCGATTGCCGACATGATCGGCGGGCAGATTCAGTTTCTGATCAGCGGTCCGCCAGGCGTGTTGCCGCACATCAACGCCGGACGGCTGAAAGCGATCGCGACCACCTCCGCCAGACGTTCGCCAGGACTGCCCAACACGCCAACCTTCATCGAATCCGGCGTGCCCAACTTCGACACCTCCGAGTGGTACGGCGTGTTCGCGCCCGCCAAGGTGCCCAGGCCCATACTCAACAAACTCGCCGGCGAGATCGCGCGCATTGTCAAACTACCCGATGTGGCGGAGAAGTTGTCCGCGCAAGGCGCCATTCCGGTGGGCAGCAACGCCGAAGAGTTTGCGCGCTTTGTTAAAGCGGAGATGAATTTGTGGGGAAATGTGGCGCGGAAAATTGGCATGAAGCCGGATTGAGATGACTAGAGAACCGTTGATGGAGCCATCGAACAACGTTATACGTGAGCGCCCGCTGCACGAGGTGAAGGCGGAAATCGCCCGGCGCGCCGGCCATCTGAATCCGCTCGACGGCATCCGTGCCGTGGACGCGGAGCGCATTTCGCGGGCGCTGACCAGCCTCGATCGCGACGAATGGGCGCGCGCGTGGTCCAAATTTGGATTCGAGTACGAGCGCCAGGCGGACGCGCTGGAAAAAAGCGGTGACCACAAAACGCAATGCCGCGAACTCTATGAACTGGCGTTTCACTATTTTCGTGTTGGCCGTTATCCCTGTGCGGGATCAGAGGGACAGGCGCAGGCGTACCGCGATTCGGTGCGGGTATTCCGCAAGGCCGCGCGCTACTTTGATCCGCCGCTGGAAATCATCGAGATTCCGTTCGGTGACAGTAAGCTGACCGGTTATTTGCAGATTCCGGCAGGGGTGCATAAGCCGCCGGTCGTCATGCACTGGGGCGGCGTCGATGGCTGGAAGGAAGATCGCCAGCGCGCCCATGCGCGCTTGAATCGTGCCGGCATCGCGGGCTTCGCCATCGACATGCCAGGCACTGGCGAGAGCCCGGTCTTGTTCACCGCTGCCGTTGCGACACGCACGTTTTCGGCGCTGATCGATTATTTGTTGAAGCGCCGCGATATCGATGCCACGCGTTTAGGCGTGTGGGGCGGCAGCTACGGCGGCTATTGGGCTGCCAAGCTCGCGTATGTGGAAGTGAAGCGTTTGAAAGCCGCGGTGTTCCATGGCAGCAATGTGCATTACGGATTTCAGGAAGACTGGCTGCGACCTGCACTCACCGAAAAAGCCTCGGCCGCGATCTTCGGCCCGCTCGGACTGTTCCAGGCGCGCAGCAAGGCGATGGGCGTCACGTCGCTGGAAGAATTTTTGCGCGTGGCGCCCGCGCTGTCGCTCAAACAACAGGGATTGCTGGACCAGCCGTCGGCGCCGTTACTCTGCGTGAACGGCAAGTTGGACGATCAGGCGCCGGTGGAAGACATCTACCTGCTGATGGAGCACGGCAATCCCAAGGAAGCGCGCATTTATCCGCAGGGCGGCCACATGGGGCGCGGCGGCGGCGTGAAGGACGAGGAAATTGCTGACATGATCATCGCGTGGCTGAAGTTGAGGTTGGCGTAGAGCTTGCCCCGGACTTGATCCGGGGTTGGGCTGAGCTCGCGAAGCCCAACGACACGTGACTGACACGCGGCACTCATAACCCGCAATTTAGCAGTTTGGATTTTGCGGTGGGTGTTGGGCTTCGCATGTTCAGCCCAACCCGCAAAACTATGCGAAAGTTACCCAAACGGAAATTGAAAAATGATCCAAGGTCGCGCGCAACGCCGACATCCTCGCGCAGTAAGCTGCGCGCTGCTGCTTGCGCTGATGTGGTGCGCGCACGCGCAGACGGCGTATCCTGATCGCCCGCTGCGGCTGATCGTGCCGTTTCCGCCCGGTGGCGGCAACGACATTCTTGCGCGTGCGGTCGGACAACGCCTCGCGGAATCCATCGGCCAGCAGGTGATAGTCGATAATCGCGGCGGCGCGGGCGGCATGGTGGGCGGGCAGATTGCCGCCACCGCCGACCCCAATGGCTACACGCTGTTTCTCGGCAGTCTCGGCAGTCTTGCGCACAATCCTGCGCTGCGGCCCAACAACCCGTACTATCCGCCGCGCGATTTTGCCGCGGTGTCGCTGCTTGCCACCTCCGCGTTTATCCTGGTTGCGCATCCGGCCGCGCCGGCCTCGGTAAAAGAGTTGCTCGTGGCGGCGCGCGCAAAACCGGGCGTGCTTAACTACGGCTCGGCCGGCATTGGCTCGTCGCTGCACCTGACCGGCGAACTGTTCAAGCACGCTACCAGCGTCAACCTGGTGCATGTCGCTTACAAAGGCACGGCGCCGGCTATCACCGAATTAATGGCGGGGCAGGTGCAGATAATGTTCAGCACCATGCCACCGGCGTTGCCGCAAGTGAAAGCCGGCAAGCTGCGCGCGCTGGGCGTCACCAGTGACAAGCGTGCAAAAGTTGTGCCCGATACGCCTACGATACAGGAGGCAGGTGTGGCCGGTTTTGCAGTGGAAAACTGGCAGGGCATCGTGGTGCCGGCGAAAACGCCCGCTGCTATTATCGAGCATCTGCGCCGCGAAATTACCAAGGTGCTGGCGCAACCGGCGATGATCAATGTACTCAGTACACAGGGGCTGGATGCCGCGAGTGCCACGCCCGCCGCATTCGATCAACGGATACGCAGCGAAATCGACAAGTGGCGCAAGCTGGTGCAGGCGGCGAAGATACGTGTGGAATAATAGTAATCCCGCAAAGGATAGCTCATGAAATTCAGCAACTTTCTGTTCCCCGCGTCGATGGACGCGAACAAAGACCAGCAGATCATCAGCGAAACGCTGCGCGAGGCGCAACTCTGCGATGAACTCGGCATGGATATGTTATGGCTGGCGGAACACCATTTTGACGGCATCTGCGCCTATGTTGATCCGGTGACGTTTGCCGCCGCGCTGGCGGCATGCACCAAACAAATTCACATCGGCTTCGCGGTGGCGCAAATGTCGCTGCATCACCCGATACGCATGGCTGAGCAAATGGCGCTGATCGACAACATCAGCAAAGGCCGCCTCGTCGTTGGCTTGGGCCGCGGCACCGCCTACAACATCTATGACTATCAGGGTTACGGCATTGATCCCAAGGAAGCCTACGAGCGTCTGCTCGAAGCCGAAGACATCATGATCAAGGCCTGGACCACCGAGAATTATGAGCACCAGGGCAAATACTGGAACCTCAAGCTGCCGCAGCTGCGTCCGCGCCCGTACACCAAGCCGCATCCGGTCATCGTGCGCGCGTGCTCGGGCGAAGAAGCGATGCTCGGCATGGCGCGCGAGGGCCGCCCGTTCCTGATGAATATTCAGTCGAACGAAGTGACGCAACAGCGCATGGATTTGTATCGCAAGACGCTGCGCGAATGCGGCTACGATGAAGCCACGGTTGCGCGCAACGTCGATAACACCTGGGTGTGGCGCAATATTTTTGTCGGCGAAACCGACGCTGAGGCCGAACGTATTGCGATGCCCGCATGGGAAACGCAGCAGGCATTTCGCGAGGCCATGCGCAAGAAGGTCTACGCCGAGCAGGGCTTGATGCTCAAGGCCGAACCGGTGACCCCGGCGCGCAACCAGCAGCAGCACTCGATTTTGTGCGGCTCGCCGGATACGGTCGCCGCAGCGATCGCGGAAATTGACAAAATTGGTGTCGGCGGCTTGATACTGGTGTTTCGTCTGGGACCTATGCCTTATGAGGTGGCCGCCAACAGCATCGAGCTATTCATGAAGAAGGTTGCGCCGCAGTTTCGGCGTAAGAAGGCATAGTCCAGACGCCTTCGCTAGTCTTGAGTTTGAGAGAAATATCACTTTCCGGGCGATGAGCTGAAAATCGCCGCATAATGTACTTTGTTAAACGCAAAGTAGTCATGGCAAAAGAATCTATACCCATGACGTTTGACCGTAACCTGGGAGGTTTTCGATGTATGTCACTTCGATCCCCGAGAATGCCGAGTTCGACTACGTCATCGTAGGTTCAGGCTCTGCGGGATGCGCGCTCGCCAATCGCCTCAGCGAAGACGGCCGCCATCGCGTGCTGTTGCTGGAGGCGGGCGGGCGCGATGATACGTACAAGATTCACGTCCCGCTGATGGTCGCCCACGTGCTCAACGATACGCGCTGGACCTGGCAGTATCTGACAGAGCCGCAGACCCATCTGAACGGCCAGCAAACCAAGTGGGCACGCGGCCGGGTGATCGGCGGCTCGAGCTCGATCAATGGCATGATATTCGTGCGTGGTGATCCGCGCTTGTACGACGCCTGGCGCGACGAATTGGGGTGCGCGGGCTGGGGATATCAGGACCTGCTGCCCTTCTTCAAGCGGCTCGAGGACTGTCCGGACGGTGATCCGGCAGTGCGTGGCCGCGGCGGCCCCATTCATTGCACAATGCTCAAGCATTTCGACGCCTTGTCGGACGCCTACCTTGCCGCATGCAGCGAGATGGGCTACAGAGTCGGCGAAGACTACAACGACGGCGTCAATTACGAGGGGGCGTTCAACGTGCAGATGTCAACGCGCCGGGGATTTCGCAATAGCTCGGCGGTCGGCTATCTGGAACCTGCGCGCAAGCGGCCCAACCTGACCGTGCTGCCCAACGCAGTAGCGGCGCGTGTGCTGCTCGAGAACAAACGCGCGACGGGCATCGAATACAGGCAGGGCGGGGCCACGCGCAAGGTGCTCGCGCGCCGCGAGGTGGTGCTGTCGGCCGGCCCGATGGCGTCCCCGCATCTGCTGGAACTGTCCGGCATAGGCAACGGGGAGATCCTGCGCCAGCACGGTGTCGACGTCGTGCACCACCTGCCGGGTGTCGGCGAGAACCTGAGCGACCACCCGAACACCCGACTCACCTACGAATGCTCGCAACCGATCACCATCAATGATGTGCTGCGCAGTCCCTGGCTCAAGTTCAAGGAAGGCCTGAAGTTCGCATTCAACCGCGGCGGCCTGCTGTCGATTTCATCGTCGACCGTACAGGCGCACGTGCGCAGCAGTTCGCACGCCGATTCGCCCGACATCGTGTTGCGCCTGCAGCCGCTGTCGGGCAAGGACCGCTACGCGCGCACGCCTGACAAGGGCCTCGATCCGTTTCCCGGATTCACGATAGGGGTGACGCTCATACGGCCGCGTTCACTAGGCTCCCTGCATCTGCAGTCGCGCGATCCGCTGCAGCCCGCGAAGATGGACCCGCGTTATCTTTCCCATGAAGCCGACACACAGCTCTTTCTGGACGGCGTGGGGCTGGCGCGCAAGCTCTCGCAGCAGCCGTCGCTCAAGCCGCTGGTCGTGCGCGAAACGCGGCCCGGGCCGGAAGTCCAGGACGACGCGGGGCTGCTCGACTATGTCCGATCGACTGTGCAGACCGCCTGGCACCAGGTAGGAACGTGCAAGATGGGTGTCGACAGGGCGGCGGTGGTCGATCCCGAGCTGCGCGTCCACGGCATCGCCAGTCTGCGCGTGGTGGATTCTTCGATCTTCCCGACGATACCGTCGACCAATACCAATATCCCGTCGATCGCCACCGGTGAAAAAGGTGCGGATTTGATACTCGCGGCGGCGCGCACGCAGGCGTAGACACCCGAGGAGACGCAACACATGACGGCTTTCTCAAGCACGGCCCGAATTGCGATCCTATGCGTGTCGGTGGCTTTGTCCACCGCTGCTTTCGCCCAGCAGACCTATCCCGTCAGATCGATCCGCTTGATCGTGCCCTTTCCGCCGGGGGGCAGCATCGACCCGGTCGCCCGCATGCTTGCTCCGAAGCTGACCGAAAGCTGGGGTCAGCAAGTGATCGTGGACAACCGCTCCGGAGCCAATGGCGCGATCGGCACCGAACTCCTGGCCAAGGCGGCGCCCGACGGCTACACGCTCCTATTGCTGGGAGGCGGCACGCATGTCATCAACGCTTTGCTGGTGCGCAATCTCCCTTATGACAGTGTCAAGGATTTCGCTCCGGTGGCAACGCTACAGCGCAGCGACTACGTGCTGGTCGTCCATCCTTCCCTGCCCGTCAACAACCTCAAGCAGCTTGTCGCGCTTGCGCAAGGCAGACCGGGGCAGATAAGTTATGCCTCGGCAGGCAACGGGAACATGAACCACCTGGCTGCTGAGCTGTTCAACATGCTCACCGGCGTCAAGACCCTGCATGTTCCCTACAAGGGTGGCGGCCAGGCGCTGATCGATCTCATGGGAGGCCAAGTGCACATGCATTTCGCCGTCGTGATCTCCGCCCTTCCTCACATCAGGTCCGGCCGCCTGAAGCCGCTGGCCATCGGTGGCGAGACGCGCTTCCCGGCACTGCCGCAAGTTCCCACCTTCGCCGAGGCGGGCCTGCCCGGCTTCCGCTTGCAGCCTTGGCAGGGCATCTTCGCACCGGCCCTCACGCCTAAGCCCATCATCGACCGGCTGGCGGCAGAGATCTCCAGGATCGTAGTGCTGCCCGAGATCACGGAACGTATCACCGGCTGGGGCTCGCAACCATTAGTATCGACACCAGAACAATTCGCTGCGCTGATGGCGGCGGACTTCACGAAGTTCGCAGAGATCATCAAGACCGCGAACATCAAGACCGAGTGAGCGCGAACGCCAGATCATCCTAGCTGCAGCTTCAACGCGTGACGCACGCAGCGAAAACCGCTAGTATCCACGTCACCCACCTCAGTCTGAAATCATTCGCGTGCTTGCTGCGGCAGCGCTTGCCGCACCATTACAGCTCGCACCAGAAAAGTCCTCCGCAGCATGAACCGCAACCTCTGGCTGATGGCCGCAGCGCAAGGCCTTTTTCTGACCAACAACGTGTTGTTCGGCGCCGTCAACGGGCTGGTGGGCTGGTCACTGGCGCCTTACGGCTGGATGGCGACGCTGCCGATTTTGGGTTACGTGGTCGGCGGCGCGCTGTCCGCGGGGCCGGTGGCATCATCCCAAGCACGCTGGGGGCGCAAAGTGTCTTTTCAGATCGGGCTTGGCGTCGCATTTTTCTCGACGCTGCTGGCAACCTATGCGGTGCTCGGCAAAAACTTCTGGCTGCTGGTGGCGGCCACCGTGGTGGCCGGTTATTACAACGCCAACGGGCAGTTGTACCGGTTCGCCGCGGCTGAACTCGCCCAGCCCGCATACCGCGAACGCGCGGTGTCGATGGTACTGGCCGGCGGCATCATCGGCGGCGTGTTCGGTCCCAACCTGGCGCAATGGACACAACACCTGGGCGACGCACCGTTTGCGGCTGCGTATGCCGCACTGGCCGTGGTTGCACTGATAGCGATGGCCGTGATATCGATGGTGTCGTTTCCGCCTGCCCCGCCCAAGAAGCAGGGGGCCGACGGTGGCCGCCCGTTGAGGGTCATCATGCGTCAGCCGGTGTTCATTGTGAGCACCGCAGCGTCAGCGCTGGGTTATGGCGTGATGAATATTCTGATGGCGGCTTCACCCATTGCCATGCAGATATGCGGCTACCCGTTCAGGGATGCGGCGCTGGTACTCGAATGGCACGTCATCGGCATGTTCGCGCCGGGATTCTTCACCGGACACCTGATCAAGCGCTTTGGCATCATCCCCATCCTGGCAGCAGGCGTGTTACTCAACCTGTTAAGCATCGCCATTGCGCTGTCGGGCGAGGAGGTGCTGCACTTCCTGATATCGATGTTTCTGGTGGGCGTGGGCTGGAATTTCCTGTTCACCGCAGGCACTGCGCTGTCGCTCAAGGCATACCAGCCCGAGGAGAAGGACAAGGCGCAGGGTGCCATCAATTTTTGCGTGTTCGCGGTAATGATCATTACGTCCTTCGCTTCCGGCGCTTTGGTTACCACGCAGGGCTGGACGCTGCTCAACTACATTTCGCTGATTCCGGTCGCCCTGACGGGCATCGCCGTGCTCTGGTATGTCTTGCAGGACCGGCCACCGAGGACGTAACACCAAGGGGTGCTGGCCATGCGCCTACTTCTTCGCCAATTCCAGCTCAACCAGAAACGCTTTGACCTCGGTGTAGTCTTCTTCAATGAATTTTTTCATGCGCGCAGCGCCCATGAATTCAGACAAGCCGTTCAACGTGACCATTTCGTTTTTCCAGTCGGGCGTTTCCATCAGCCGCTGAAACGTGCTTTCCCAATATGCCGTCTGCGCTGCACGCATGCCGCGCGGGCCGAATACACCGCGCCAGTTGGACACCGCCGAATTCGCGCCTTGCTCACGCCATGTGGGTATGTCCGCAAAAAATCCCGGCAGGCGCTGTGCCGACGACACCGCGATCACTCGCACGGCACCGGTTTTCATATGTGGCACCCAGCTGCCCACCGACACCGGCACCACGTCGATGTGTCCGCCGAGCATGGCGACAATTGCCAGCGCACCCGACTGGAACACCACGTTGCGCGTCTTGCGGATGTCGACGCCGGCGTCCTTCAACGCCCCCGCCACCCCCTGATGATTGGTATTGCCGAGGCTGCTGGCGATGCCGAAGCTGTGCGCAGTCGGGTCTTTTTTAAGGCGCTCGATCAGATCGCGCCCTGACTTGATCGGCGAATCTGCTTTCACCGCAATGCCGATGTACTCGCCAAACAGATTCGCCACCGGCGTAAGCTCGGTGTACGGTGCGACGCTGCGGCCCATCGCGTGCGTGGTCAGCACCGATTTTCCGGTGTGAAACAGATAATGCCCGTTGGCCTCGAACTGATTCAGATAGGTTTGCGCCACCGCGCCGCCACCGCCGGTTCTGTTTTGCACCGTGACGGCGGGATCGACAAACTTGTTCACCTGAAACACACGCTGCATCAGTCGCGCCATGCGATCCGGCCCGCAGCCGGGCGCGCAGTTGACGATGATTTCCACCGGTGACTCGGGCTTCCACGTCTGTGCAACCGCGCCGCTTGCGTAGCCTGCGAAAACAGTGATCGCAGCCACCAATCCTGATAATTTCAACATGGTATGTTTTTCTGGGGTAAAAAAACCAGCTGCTTCTTCAGTAGCCCGATATGCGTGAGGAACCCGCGGAATTCCTCGCGCCGCGAATCGAGATATTTTCTGAATTGCGCACTATCAAGTCATGAAATCTCCAGGGTGTATTCACGCGCAGTGTAGTCTGTCGCGACAGGCATGTGAACGGCGGCTTTAAGCCTTGTTTTAACTGCACTTCTCAGCGCCCTCACAAAGAGGTAGTATTATCGCCACTTTGCCGTCCCGCTCCCTCGGCTACTGTATAATTTACTCAATAAAAACAAATAGTTACTATGGATCGTTATCATCCCGGAGTACTGATTGAAAGCCACTGATATTGCGCACCCCGACTACTTTCACAAAGTAGTTGATTGTCAGTGGGCCTGCCCGGCCCACACGCCTGTCCCCGAATACATCCGCATGATCGCTGCAGGCCAGTATGACGATGCCTACATGGTCAACTGGAAATCGAATGTTTTCCCCGGCATTTTGGGGCGCACCTGCGATCGTCCATGCGAACCCGCCTGCCGCCGTGGCCGTGTGGAAGAAGGCAACGTAGAGCTGCGCAAGCCCAGCGAGCACGGTACGCCGCATGCTGAGCCGGTGGCAATCTGCCGCTTGAAGCGTGTCGCGGCAGACAACAAAGGCAAAGACGCTGTTGCCGCGCGCATGCCGCGTGCGCCGAAGCAGAAAAACGGCAAGCGTATCGCGTGCATCGGCGCAGGCCCCGCATCGCTGACGGTGGCGCGCGATCTGGCGCCGCTGGGTTATCACGTCACAATTTATGAAGCGGATCAAAAAGGCGGCGGCTTCATGCGCACGCAGGTGCCGCGCTTTCGCCTGCCCGAAGAGGTGATCGACGAAGAAGTCGGCTACATCCTCGACATCGGCAACGTGGAACTCAAATCGGGCAAGACCGTTGACAGCCTTAAAGCCGTGCTCGCCGAGAACTACGACGCGGTATTCGTCGGCACCGGCGCGCCGCGCGGCCGCGATCTGGAAGCGCCCGGCCGCAGGGAAGCCGCGGCCAACATTCACATCGGCATCGACTGGTTGAACAGCGTGTCGTTTGGCCACACCACCAAGATCGGCAAAAAGGTCATCGTGCTCGGCGGCGGCAATACCGCAATGGACTGCTGCCGTTCCAGCAAACGCCTCGGCGGCGATGATGTGAAAGTGATCGTGCGCTCGGGCTACGAGGAAATGAAGGCCTCGCCGTGGGAAAAAGAAGACGCGGTGGACGAAGGCATACCGATACTCAATTACATGGTGCCCAAAGCGTTCATACATGCCAACGGCAAATTGACCGCGATGACGTTCGAGAAGGTAAAGGCCGAGTACGATGCCAAGGGCCGCCGCAATTTGGTGCCCACCGGCGAGCCGGAGCAACGGGTTGAATGCGATGACGTGCTGGTGGCGATCGGGCAGGAAAACGCTTTCCCGTGGATCGAGCGCGACGTTGGCCTCGAGTGGGACAAATGGGGCATGCCGGTGGTCGATCAAGTCACCATGCAATCCACCCACCCGAAAGTATTTTTCGGCGGCGATGCGGCGTTCGGTCCCAAGAACATCATCTGGGCAGTGGCGCACGGGCATGACGCGGCGGTGTCGATCGACAAATTCTGCCGGGGTGAAGACATCAAGGAACGCCCCGATCCGATGACCAATCTGATTTCGCAGAAAATGGGCATTCACGAGTGGAGCTATGACAACGATATCTCGGACCAACTGCGCAACAAGGTGCCGTGGAAAGACAAGAAAATAACGCTCAAAGATATCAAGGTCGAAGTCGAACTCGGCTTTGATGCGAAGTCGGGCTTCGCCGAAGCGCAGCGGTGTCTGAACTGCGATGTGCAAACCGTGTTTTCAGAGAAGCTGTGCATCGAGTGCGATGCCTGCGTCGATATCTGCCCGATGGATTGCATCACCTTCACGCCCAACGCTGAAGAGGCCGAACTGCGCACGCAGTTGAGCGCGCCGTCGCTGCACGCCAAGACGCAAGACTTGTATATTTCGCAAACGCTGCAGATGACCGGGCGCATCATGGCCAAAGACGAGGACGTGTGCCTGCACTGCGGCCTGTGCGCCGAGCGCTGCCCGACGGGCGCATGGGATATGCAGAAGTATCTGATCGAGATGACCAATGCCGGCCCGGGCTGCCGCAAACCGCAGCGTAAGGCGGCATAACATGAAACCCATTACCGCCACCAACGACTTCGTCGTTAAATTCGCCAACGTCAACGGCTCCGGCTCGGCGTCGGCCAACGAGATTTTTGCGCGTGCGATTTTGCGCATGGGCGTGCCGGTGTCACCACGCAATATTTTCCCCTCCAACATTCAGGGTCTGCCGACGTGGTACGAGGTGCGCGTGAATGAAGCCGGTTACCAGGGCCGGCGCGGCGGCGTCGATCTGATGGTGGCGATGAATCCGCAGACCTGGGACAAGGACATCAAGGAAATCGAGGCCGGCGGCTATTTGTTTTACGACAGCTCCAAGCCGCTGCCGAAGTCGAAGTTCCGCGACGATATCAACGTCATCGGCATACCGCTCACCGAAATCTGTAACACCACCTATTCCGATCCGCGCCAGCGCCAGTTGTTCAAGAACATCATTTATGTCGGCGCGCTGTCGGCACTGCTGGACATGGACCCGGCAGAAATCGAAAAACTGTTCACCGAACAATACAAAGGCAAAGAAGCGCTGCTGCAATCAAACTTTAAAGCACTGAAACTCGGACGCGATTACGCGCTGAAACATCTGACCTGCCCGCTCGGCATCAAGGTGCAGCGCTCAAACAACGTCGGCAACAAAGTGTTCATCGACGGCAACAGCGCAGCCGCGCTGGGCGCGGTTTACGGTGGCGCCAGCGTGTGCGCGTGGTATCCGATCACACCGTCGTCCTCGCTCGCCGAGGCGTTTATCGGTTATTGCCAGAAGCTGCGCACAGAACCCGAAACCCACAAGGCGCGCTACGCCATCATTCAGGGCGAAGACGAGCTTGCCTCGGTCGGTATTGCCATCGGCGCGGGCTGGAACGGCGCGCGTTCGTTTACCACCACCTCCGGCCCCGGCATTTCGCTGATGACCGAATTTATCGGCCTTGCCTATTTCGCGGAAATCCCGGTCGTGCTGATCGACGTGCAACGCGGCGGCCCTTCGACCGGTATGCCCACGCGCACCCAGCAATCCGACCTGATGGCCTGCGCCTACGCCTCGCACGGCGACACCAAACATGTGTTGCTGTTCCCCGAAGATCCGAAAGAATGTTTTGACATGACGGCGCAGGCGTTCGATCTCGCCGAGCGGCTGCAAACACCCGTTTTCGTGATGACCGATCTCGACATCGGCATGAACACGCGCCTGTGCGAACCGCTGGCGTGGGACGACGCACGCGCCTACGACCGCGGCAAGGTGATGACCTACGAAGCACTCGAAGGCGGCGCGGATTTTGGCCGTTATAACGACGTGGACGGCGACGGCATCGCCTATCGCACCTACCCCGGCACGCACCCGCAGCACGGCGCTTATTTCACCCGCGGCACCACCAAGGACCGTTACGCGCGCTACAGCGAAGCCGGTCCGGATTACATCGAGAATGTCACGCGTCTCCTGCGCAAGTTCGAAACCGCGAAGAAGATGCTGCCGATGCCGGTATTACATGCTTCGAAAAAGCCCGCACGCATGGGCGCTATTTTCTACGGCTCCACCAGCCCGGCAATGCAGGAGGCGCTCGACGTGCTGGCCGGGAACGGCATTCATGTGAACGCGCTGCGCGTGCGCGGCTTTCCGTTCGCGGACGAGGTCAATGAGTTCATTGCCGCGCATACGGGGGTATTCGTGATTGAGCAAAACCGCGATGCACAGTTGAAATCCATGCTGGTCAATGAAGGCCAGATCGATCCCAAGCGCCTGATCTCGGTGCTGCACTATGACGGCACGCCGATTACCGCCCGCTTCATCGTCGATCATATTTCCAAACATATCGCAGCACACACCGTGGTCCCCATCAATACCGGGCGCATCAGCGCCTGACCTTTCCCCCTCTCCCTTCGGGAGAGGGGGAAGGGGTGAGGGCAGTAAGTACTCAGGAAAAATACATGACCTACATAGCCAAACCCAAACTGCACCACCCCGCACTGACCAAAAATTCAGTCGGCTACACCCGTCGCGACTACGAAGGCAAAATTTCCACGCTGTGCGCGGGCTGCGGTCACGATTCCATCAGCGCCGCCATTGTGCAGGCGTGCTGGGAGCTCGACATCCAGCCGCATCGGGTGGCCAAACTGTCGGGCATCGGCTGCTCGTCAAAAACGCCGGATTATTTTTTGGGCAATTCGCACGGCTTTAACAGTGTGCATGGCCGCATGCCGTCGGTGCTCACCGGCGCCAATCTCGCCAACCGTGAGTTGATTTACATGGGCGTGTCGGGCGACGGCGACTCCGCATCCATCGGCATCGGGCAGTTCGCCCACGCCATGCGCCGCGGCATCAACATGGTCTACATCGTCGAGAACAACGGCGTGTATGGTCTGACCAAGGGTCAGTTTTCCGCCACCGCCGACAAAGGCTCCAAGTCCAAGCGTGGCATTGTCAACTCGGATGAGCCGCTGGACATGATCGGCATGGCGTTGCTGCTAGGCGCGACCTATGTTGCGCGCAGCTTCTCCGGCGACAAAAAACAACTGGTGCCGCTGATCAAGGGCGCGATGGAGCACAAAGGCGCTGCGTTCATCGATGTGGTCTCACCGTGCGTGGCGTTCAACAATCACGCGGGCTCCACCAAGAGCTACGAGTACGTGCGCCAGCACAATGAGGTCGTGAACTTTCTCGACTTCATCGAGGCGCGCGAGGAAATCACCGCCGACTACGCGCCGGGCGAAGTGGTCAACGTTACGCAACACGACGGCAGCGTGCTACGTTTGCGCAAGCTGTCTGCGGATCACGATCCGACCGACCGCATCAAGACCATGAACTACGTGCAGGAACACGCCGCCAAAGGTGAAGTCGTCACCGGCCTGCTCTATATCGACCCCAGCGCGGTGGATATGCACGAGCATCTGAATACGGTGGAAACACCGCTGAATCAGTTGAGCGCGAAGGAACTGTGTCCGGGTTCGGTGGCATTGGAGCGTATCAACGCCAGCTTGCGGTAAGTATATGTTTTAAATCATAAAAATATAGGCGCGTGCCGGGATTTTTGTTTGCGCGCGGTCGCTCGCCCGTGAAGCCCCGGGCAAGGGAGCGGCAGGTGAGGCTGTTAGACTCAAACAAGAGTTCCGACTAACCCTCTCCGAGACCGCCATGCCGATACGCGGGCGCCTGTTGCGGAAATACGCGGCCTATTTCGCTGCGGTGGTGACCTTGGGCGTGCTGGCGAGCGGGTTGGTCAGCTTTGCTTTCAGTTATCGCGACACCCGGGTGCTGGTGAATGAACTGCATCGCGAGAAGGCGCGCGCGGCGGCGGCCATTGAACAGTATTTGCGCACGGTCGAGAGCCACTTGCGCGCAGCGCTGCTCGCGCTGCCGGCTGCGCACCCCGACACTGCCCTCAATGAGCAGCATCAGGAATTCATCAAGCTCCTGCGCATCAATTCGGCGGTGGTGGAAGCCGCGTGGATCGATGCAAACGGCGCCGAACGTCTGCGCTTGTCGCGGATTGCGCCCGATGTCTTGCGCGGTTCGCGAGACCGCGCCGCCGATCCGGTAATTATTGCCGCAAGAGCGCATAAAACCGCTTTCGGCGCTGTCTATTTTCGTCAGCAAACCGAGCCTTATTTGTCTATAGCGGTCGCGGGCGACGAGCCGGAAGCGGGCATCGTCGTCGCCGAGATTAATCTGAAATTCGTATGGGATTTGGTATCGGCCCTGCACATCGGCGATTCCGGCTACGCCTATGTCGTTGACAGGCAAGGCAGGCTCATATCCCATCCCGATATCAGCCTCGTGCTCAAGCAAACGGATTTATCCGCTTTGCCACAGGTGCGTGCAGTGGTCTCCAATCACGATTCCCGTCCCGAATCCAGCGTTGGAGCCGTATTGATCTCAGACACCGCAGCCGACGGCAAGGCGCGGTCGTCACTTGCCGCATGGATGCCCGTACCCGCCCCAGGCTGGTTCGTCTACGTCGAGCAGCCTGTGGCGGAAGCCTTTGCGCCGCTCTATGCCACGGTTGCGCACACGGCATTGGTGCTGATCGCGAGCCTCGCGCTGTGCATTGTTCTCAGCGTCGCACTGGCGCGGCACATGACGGCGCCGATTCGCGCGCTGCAAATCGGCGAAGGAAAGCTCGACAAGCGCGTTTCCATTTCCACCGGCGACGAACTGGAAACACTCGCGCATGAGTTCAACACCATGGCGCAGCGTCTCCAGGAATCGCGCTCCGGCCTCGAACAGAAAATCGAGGAGCGCACGCACGCGCTGGCCGACGCCAACAGCGCCAAGTCGCGTTTTCTCGCAGTGGCGAGCCACGATCTGCGGCAGCCGGTGCATGCGCTGGGCCTGTTCGTCGCACAGGCGAAAGAGGCGCGCGGCGACGCCATGCGCGAACCGCTGATCGGCAGAATAGAATCGTCGTGGCAATCGATCGCGGGCTTGCTTGACGCTCTGCTCGACATCTCAAAGCTCGATTCCAATGCCCTTCAGGTAAATGGGATGAACTTCGCGGCGCAGTCCGTGCTCGACAGCATCGAACAAAGCTTCGCGGTATTGGCGCATGCCAAGGGCCTGCGCCTGCGAGTGCGACCGTCGCGCCTGGTGCTGGCGAGCGACCCGCTGCTGGTCGAACGTATCCTGCAGAACCTCGTGTCTAACGCCTTGCGCTATACTCCCGCGGGTGGCGTGCTGGTCGGCGTGCGGTACAGAGGCTCGCACGCACGCATTGACGTATGGGACACCGGCGCGGGCATTGCGCACGATGAATCTGAGCGCATTTTCGACGAGTTCTACCGTGGTCATGCCGGTGGCGGTGAATCCGGCGGCATTGGTCTTGGCCTCGGCCTTGCGATCGTGCGCCGCCTCGCGCGACTGCTGGATGTCACGGTCACGCTGCGTTCCACGCCCGGCAAGGGATCACTGCTCAGCGTCAAGCTACCCCTCGCACCGCCGGGATCGACGCCCGATGCGCCGGCAGCGCGCGAAATCCCGCAGTCCGGTTTCGCCGGCGGCCTTGCGCTAATCATCGATGACGATGCGAATGCGCGTGACGCCGCGTCTGGACTGCTCAGGCAGTGGGGATGGGAGGTCATCAGCGCCAGCTCCAGCGAGGACGCGCTCGCCGCGCTAACGCGCGACGCCCGTATGCCCGATGTGATCGTCAGCGACTATCACCTCGCACATGAGAACGGTGCAGACGCCATCGCGCGCATCCGCGCCGCGTGCATCCGGGAAATACCCGCCGTGCTGGTAAGCGGCGATGTCAAGGCAGAACTGCGCGCCCACGCCGCGCGGCAATCACTGCACCTGCTGCACAAACCGCTGCAGGCCGCGAAACTGCGCGCGATGCTGCATCACCTGCGCGCTGCGGACGCTGAGCGCTAAACCTAAAAACGGCAGCCCGTAGGATGCCGGTGACGAAGGAACCGCATCGGTTGGAAATGCACGCCGCACAACCGCGCTTGATGCGGTTCGCTTTGCTCACTGGCATCCTACCGCCTATGCACTGCGTAATCTTTGTGATTGAACTGCCGTTTTATTGAATCAGCGCCCGCCAACGCCGCGCGCAATATTTTCGGCGGTCAGTCCCAAGTGCGCGGCTACGATCACTGCCTGCGTGCGGCTCGAGACGCGTAATGTGTTGAGCACCGCCGACACATGCAGCTTGACGGTGCGTTGCGCAAGTCCCAGATCACGGCAGATTTCCTTGTTATTGCGGCCGCGCATCATCAGCGCGAGCACTTCGCCCTGACGCGGCGTCAAACCGAGTTCGCCGAGTTTGGACAGCGACACCGCCGCGCGCCCCGGTGATTGCATCTGCGCCGCGTCGCCCATGTCCGTATCCACCGCCATCGCCTGTGACGGCACATAAACCGTGCCGGACAGCACCAGACGCAGCGCACCGAGGATGGTCTCTTTAGTGCAAACCTTGGGAATAAAGCCCAGCGCGCCGCGCCGGATGACTTCGCGCACGGTGTCGCCGTCGTGATGCATGGAAACCACCACTACCGGCAGCGCCGGATGCTCACGCCGAAACTGTTCCAATGCCTCGAAGCCGCGCACACCCGGCAAATTCAGATCCAGCAGTATTAAATCAATGTCGGGAACATTTCGCGCGAGTTCAAGGCCGCGCGCGCAATCCGCCGCCTGCAACACCTCCACCGCTGGAGCGAGTTCAACCACGATGCGGGACATGGCATCCCGCACCAGCGGATGGTCATCGACGATGAGGATTTTCACGAACCACAGTCTACACCCGCGCATGCGGCATGAGACTGCCCTTTAGGGCCAGCCCTTCAGCCACATTGCCGCGCGCGAGACGGGCAAATAGCATGGGCTCGCTACTTCGTTCAACGCCGACCGCTCTCGATGGGTCAACCAGGAGGATGAAAATGAACCCCCTTAAATCATCGCAAGAAATCGTTGTAGTGCCTGAAGCACAAATTGCACCGGCAGATGCGAAGCGCCGGCGCTTTCTGACGCACGGCGCATCGATCGCGGGCACGCTCGCGGCGGGTGGCGTGGTTGCCAACGCGGCTGCGCAGGAAGTACTGCCGTGGATGTAAACCATGGGCACGCCGATGCGCGCCTACGGCACGCCGTCCAAATTCGAGGCGCCGGTGCAGCGCCCGGTTGTTTCCCCTTACGCGTCGGTCACACCGGGGGCGGGCGCCGCGCGCACACCGCATCAGTCGCTCGACGGCACGATCACGCCGAGCGGGCTGCATTTCGAACGCCACCATAGCGGCGTGCCGGATATCGATCCGGCAAAACATGAACTGTTGATACACGGCCTGGTGAATCGCCCGCTGGTGTTCAATCTCGCGTCGCTGTCGCTTTATCCGCTGACCAGCCGCATCTGCTTCATCGAGTGCGCGGGCAACAGCGGAGCGAATTCCGGCGTAACGCCACCGCAGATTAGCGCCGGCGCGATTCACGGCATGGCATCGACCAGCGAATGGACGGGTGTGCCGCTGTCGCTGCTGCTGAATGAAGCGGGTATCACCGGTGGCGCGCAATGGTTGCTTGCGGAGGACGCGGACGGCGCGGCGATGAGCCGTAGCGTGCCGCTGTCCAAGGCCATGGACGATGCGATGGTCGCGCTCTACCAGAATGGCGAGCGGGTACGCCCCGAACAGGGTTATCCGATGCGGCTGTTGTTGCCCGGCTTCCAGGGCAATATGAACGTGAAGTGGTTGCGGCGCATCAAGGTCGTTGACGGGCCGACGCACACCAAGGACGAGACCTCCAAGTATTCCAACTTGCAGCGCGACGGCAAAGCGCGCCAGTTTACGTTTGAGATGGGCGTGAAATCGGTCATCACCTTCCCCTCGTTCGGACACAAGCTGGAGCGGCACGGTCTGTATGAAATCAGCGGCATTGCGTGGAGCGGCGCCGGGCGCATCGCCCGCGTGGAAGTTTCCGCCGATGGCGGCGCCAACTGGCGTGACGCGCCCTTGCAAGGCCCGATTTTATCCAAGAGTTTTACGCGCTTTCGATTGCCGTGGGAATGGGGTGGAACGCCGGCAACGCTGCAAAGCCGCGCTACCGACGAAAAGGGCAACGTGCAGCCGACGCGCAGCGCATTCTTTGTCGAGTACGCAGCCGGCATGAACTACCACAACAATTACCTTCAGACTTGGGGCATCGCTGCCGACGGGAGTATCAGCAATGTCTACGCATAAGAAAATAACGGGCGGATTGATCACGGCGACGCTGATAGCAGCGTGCGCATCGACACCGGAAGGCACAAGCACCACGCCTACGCGCGGCCCCAACCTCGGCGCCACCCCTTCCGCCGCGATGTTGGCGGCGATGGACATCAGCATCCCGCCGAGCGGCGCGGGCCTGCCCGCCGGCAGCGGCAACGTGGCACAGGGTCAAAAAGTATACGAAGCCAAATGCCAGAGCTGTCACGGCGCCAAAGGCGTGGGCAAACCGGCTGACGCATTGGTCGGCGGCATCGGCTCGCTTGCGTCGGGCAAGCCCGTGCGCACGGTCGGCAGTTAATGGCCGTATGCCACCACGCTGTTTGACTACACGCGCCGCGCCATGCCCACCGCCGCGCCGCTGACGCTGACCACCGAAGAGGTTTATGCGGTAACTGCGTACGTGCTGCACCTCAACGGCATCGTGCCCGAATCGGCGGTGATGAACGCACAAACGCTGCCATTGGTGAAAATGCCCAATCGCGAGGGGTTCATCGATTATTCTCGAAAATAAGCACGCCAGTAAGCGCGCGTGGAGGCGCGACGTTGCCTGCGGCGCCGGTTTTGCGTCACACTGGTGCAGACGAATCACTGGAGGAGAACGCGCATGATTTCAAAATCCCGCAGAACCCTGTGCCAAGCCATTAGCCTGTCGGCATTGTGGGCCGTAGCGGGCATCGCCGCCGCTGCCGGCAAGAATCTTCGGGTTGCGATTCTGCTCTCCGGATTCGAGCCTTACTACGTTTCTCACGGTGAGTCGTTCCTTGCCGGACTGCGCGAACTGGGTTACGTCGAGGGCAAGAATCTCACGGTGGACTGCCGCTATGCCCAGTTGCGCGGCGATCAGATGCTGCCGATCGCGCACGAGCTCGCCCGGCTGCGGCCCGATGTCATCATCACCGCTTGCACCGGTTCGACGCGTGCTGCGATGCAGGCCACCACGCAGATTCCGATCGTGATGGTGAGTGTGGCCGATCCGGTGGGACAGGGCTTTGTGCGAACGCTCGCGCAGCCGGGCGCCAACGTCACCGGCCGTTCGAGCCAATCGCGCGAACTCATGCCCAAGATGCTGGAGCTGTTGCACGCGGCAGCACCGGGGACAAAACGCATCGCCGTGTTGGTCAACACCATCAACACCGCGCACGAAGCGCTATGGTCGGATATGCAAGCCGCGGCACGTCCGCTGGGGATAACACCGGTGCGCCTCGAAGTGCGCGGCCCCGCCGATCTCGATTCCGCGCTCGACGGACTGAAAAAGATCACCGCCGATGGCCTGCTCGTTCTGTCCGATGATCCGATGACATTCAATCTGCGGCGGCGGGTGATTGATGCGGTGAACCAGCGCGGGATGCCGACGATGTATGGCCACCGCGAATTCGTGGCCGAAGGCGGATTCATGAGTTATGGCGAAAGTTTTCAGGACAGCTACCGGCGCACGGCCGCGTATGTCGACAAGCTCGCGCGTGGCGCCCGCGCGTCCGAACTGCCGATTGAACAGCCCACACACTTTAAATTGGTCGTCAATCTGAAGACCGCGAGCCTGCTCGGTATTACGCCACCGAGGACTTTGCTGCTGCGCGCGGATGAATTAATTCGGTGACCATTTAACTTAATTGAATTCCAATAATGGCATTTAATTAATTGTACTGTGTTATTAATGTCTAGCTGGCCGTACATACGACTTCCCGCAGCACGGGCATAGCGAAAGACTTCGAGCGATGGCGCGCCCCAGCCGATAGCGTACGGTTGCGATGGACCACGGGACGTGGCGCTGCATGGGGGACAGACCCGCGCGGGAGGAAGCCTTCGGGTATGACAGGCGTTTGAAGTCGAGCGGTGTTTTTTTTAACGCCGGACAATCGCTCCAACATGAGGAAGCCATAGGCAGCGACACACAAGCTCGCATGATGATGAAAACCACGCCAGTTACGCCCCTCGTAATGCCCCAAGCCGACCTCCTGCTTCGCGGCAACGATTGGGCCAGATCACGTACGGTGATCGGGCGGTGGGTTGCATCACGCACGACCCGGGTGCGGGGCCGGCCGCGGCGCCGCTTTTCGGGTGCGGGCGCAGGTTGATGCGCATCGCACCACACCGCAGTCGCCGGGCGCACCCCCACCGCGTAAAGCAGGCCCTGCGCGCTCAGCCAGTCGCGTACGGCCGCTTCATCGCCGTAACCGGCATCGATGAGCACCGTGCCGCGCGGGATGCCGGCGGCCAGCGCCGCCTCGATCTGCGTGCGGGCAATCGCGCCCTTGGTCGCAAACGCAATCTGCTTGGGCACGCCCGCGCGTTCACGCCGCGCTTTATCCTGGGCCCACTCCTCTGGCAGATACAGCCGGTAGCACAGCGGCAAGCTGCCTGCCTCGGTGGCCAGGTCGCGAACATGCGCTCGATGTAGCGCTTGACGTTCTTTGTCAGCCGCAGCTTAAAGAGGTAATGCATCCCGCGCGCCTCGAGTGCCGCCATGGTGGGTTCACCGCCCTGACCACAATCCCCGCGCACCAGCGCCGGGCGCTTATCCTGCGGCAAACCCTCGATCAGTTCGATCAGCCCCGGCAGCGTAGTGTTCGCCTGGCTCTTGTTGCCCGGCGCAACCGTAACACCCAACATCAGCCGCAGTCCCGCTATCTGGTAGGTGTGGTAGGCATGCGAGGGGCGCCCCGGTTTGTGCGGGTTGTAACTCACCACCGCACCTTCCTGCTTTCCATATAGCGGCTTGACCGTTACATCAGTGTCCAGTATCCACGGCGCCGAGAGCAGCGGCAACACGCTCGCGTCCAGGTGATCTTGCAGCCAGTTCACGCCCGCAACCTCCTCCACCTGCGCGCAATGCCCGGCGTACGGTGTCCTCGGACACGAAAGCGTCCATTCCCAACATCGCTGCACTCACCCCATCGGCACGCAGCGCCGCGATGTGGGCGTAGCGCCAGTGCCCCGAGAGCACCGACAGAAACAGGGTGCCCAGCACGTCCGATATCTTCGAGCCATTCGGGCTTGCATAGCGCAATGGACAGCTCTCGATCCAGCGCCGGTAAAGCCCCGTGAGATTAAGAAACTCGGCAAAGTAGGCGATCTGGCCGAACGGCGTGGCCGCTTCGTTCCGGTTCCAGCGCACCTGCACACGTGCGCCGATTGCCTCCACGCTCATGGCTACCAGTGCTTCTTGCACTGCCGCAACGCTGCGCCTTTTCGCCTCACCCATTTGGTGTCCCCTTTCAACACGCTTTACCTTTGCGCTTCATGAGGTTACAACATTACAATCTTCTCTACTGCCGTTTCTAGGATGAATGAAACTGGGGATGTTGCCGCGCAAGTCGAGCAACGTATGCATCTCCACCGCCGACTTGGTGGTGCCAAGCGCATGCCGGGCGCGTGCGCGGCTTGGGGACGGTGGGCAATGGCCGCGACTTGGGGTTGTTTATTCATCCGCTGCTGGCTGTTGATGCAACGGATGGCGCTTGCCCTGGGTTGGCGCACCTGCATCATTGGATGCGAACGAAAAAAGCGCATCCCCATTACCGGCGACTGCCGATAGAGCGCAAGGAATCCTACCGTTGGGTTAAGGTTGCCGAGGCCGGCAAAAAATGCCTGTCGGAGGCGGCCATGGTGACCCTGGTCGCCGACCGGAAAGCGATATTTACGAAGAATGGGCGCGGCTGCCCGATGAACGCACCCACCTGCTCACACGCGTTTGCCGCGATCGCGCTCTGGCGACGGGTGGCAAACTGTTTGCATGGATTGATGCCCAGCCCGTGCAAGGCACCTATAGCTTTGACGTACCGGCCCGTCCGGGCAAGCGCAGCGCCCACCGCGCGCGGCTTACGGTACGCTTTGGGCGTATCGTAATCAAACGCCCCGCCTCCTGCCCGGACAAGCAGGCGCCGAAACAAATCGCGTTGAGCGTGATTGAGCTCAAGGAGTTGCCCGACAGCGTTATCGGCAATGAAGAGCCGATACACTGGCGACTGCTGACCACGCACCACATAGCGTGTTTTGATGATGCCTTGCGCTGCGTGGGCTGGTACCGGCAGCGCTGGAATATCGAACAACTGTTCAGAACCCTGAAGCAGCAGGGACTGAAGGTTGAATCCAGCCAGGTTGAAACCGGGGAAGGTTGGACGAAGTTGGCTTGTCTGGCGGTGCAAGCTGCGGTGCGCATCTTGCAACTGACCTTGGCCCGTGATGGGCAGCATGCCGCTCAAGCCAGCGACGTGTTCGACGCGCAGGAGATTAATATCTTGCAGCGTATACTGCCGACACTGGAGGCAAAGACGCAAAAGCAGAAGAACCCACATCACCCAGGCTCTCTCG
>CAMBCF010000054.1 GCA_945864585.1 Bordetella parapertussis
GTGCGTGTCTATCTGCCACAACAGGAAATCCGCGACGGCATCGTCACCCTGCAGATCGTCGAAGCGGTGTTTGGCGGCGCCCGCTTCGAAGGCGCTGCGCCGGGCCGCATCGCGCCCTCGCGTTTAATTGCGGGCATAGAGGCCGGGCAGGCGAAAGGGGCACTGCTCAATGTCGAGGCGATCGGCCGCGCCTTGCAGCTCGCCGGCGATCTGCCCGGCGTGGCCGTGAGCGGGAGTCTCGCCGAAGGCCGGAACGACAAGGAAACTGACCTGGTGCTGAAGGTTGCCGACCAGCCCTTGTTAAATGGCGAGATCAGCGCCGACAATACCGGCGCGCGCGCCACCGGCAGGGAGCGCCTGACCGGTAACTTCAATCTGAACAGTCCCTTGGGGATGGCTGAGCAACTGACCGCGAACCTCATTCACACCCAAGGCACCGACTACGGCCGGCTCGCACTCACCCTGCCGGCGGGATATGGGGGCTGGCGGGTCGGCGCCAACGCCTCGACGCTTGCCTACCGGCTGATCGCGCCCGAATTCTCCGCGCTCGATGTCCGCGGCACTTCATCGACGGTGGGACTGGAGGCAAGTTATCCCCTGATCCGCTCGCGATTGAAGAACCTGTATCTCGGATTGAATTACGACACGAAGCGTTTTGACAACCAATCGGGTGGGGCCACGACCACCCGCTACCAGATCGCCGCCTTCTCCGCCAGCCTCAACGGCAACCTGTTTGACAGCCTCGGGGGCGGCGGGGCCCCGGTCAACCGCAACAACGGCTTCATAGGCGCCTCCCCTCTGAACGCCTACACCCTCCAAGGTGCCGGTCTCTCGGCGCGTTGGGTCGCAAGCTTTGGCCTGAATCTGAAGGTTGGCAGAACAGCGAGCCCACGGTGCGCCAGGCCATCAGCACGACGGTTGCACCTAGCGCCCAGCTCCAAGCCAATGCGACCGACAGCGGCAATGGCGGCACGGTGGTGGTCTGGTCGGATTTCCATCATCCGGATTCCGTTACCCGCGCTTACGGCAGCTTTGAGGCCAGGGGTGGGCCCAACGATGGCGATGGTGGACGGATTGAGACCTCAGGGTACTGGCTTGACACGCAGGGTGCGCGGGGTTCCGCGGCGGCGCCCCAAGGCAATGCCGGCCTGTGGCCATTCGACCCGTACGACATCACCATTAACACTACCAATCCGAGCGCCAATGGCAGCTTCTCCGCAGGCACCTGGACACCGAGTGCCAACAGTTCGACGATTCTGAACTCAGCTTCCGCCCGCTGCTCTCCTGGCAACTGCTCCGAATAGGGAGGGCATTTTTGTGTCGTTGGTTCGCGAACCCTCAGTTAATGGAAACGGCGCAGTTTCTGTGAGCCTTCCTCCGAATACGGTCGCCACGGGGGAAGGATTCCGCTTCCCAATGCCCGCCAAGATTGCTGAAACGATCTCGAACCAGTCGACGCTACAGATCACCACGTTGCAGGGGGCGCCCCTGCCTTCATGGTTGCGTTACGATGTTGACACCAAGAGCTTCACCGTCTCTGCAGTACCCAATGGGGCACTTCCCATGCAGGTGCTGCTGACGATTGATGGACAACAGACGGTCGTGGAGATTAACGAGCGCGCTGGACGATAAGTATCGATAAAGTTCCTCGCCGAGGAACATGGCTTGTTCACTGCGCTGACGGTGATCGGCGGCGCCAACGGTCTGGTAAATCCGGCGAGTTCGCAAATTCTCGCGCGCGCCGCGCCGCCCGGCGTGCGGGTGATGGTGTTTTCCATCAAGCAGACTGGCGTGCCGCTGGGTGCCGCCATCTGCGGGCTGCTGTTGCCCGCCCTGTTGCTGTTGATGAGCTGGCATCTGGCACTGCTCGTCATCGCCGCGATATGCCTCGCGCTCATTTCCTTGCTGCAACCGTTTCGCGCCCTTTACGATAGCGACCGCACACCGCTTGAGCCGTTGCGTTTCTCGGCGATGTTCACACCGCTGCGCGAGGTGTGGACCGACAGGCGTATGCGCGAACTGGCTATCTGCTCGGCGGTCTACTCGTCTGTGCAACTTTGCCTTCAACAACGTCACCTTCCGGCAGGCGAATATATTCGATCTGGCGCAGGAATCCGCGCAATACGACTACATAATCACCCACGGCGTTTACAGTTGGATCCCGCCTGAAGTGCAGAACGCCCTGCTGCAACTCTACGGCAAACAGCTTTCAGCCAGTGGTGTGGGCTATATCAGTTACAACGTTTATCCCAGCTGGAAAATGCGCGAAGCGGTGCGTGAAATGATGCTGTTTCACGTGGGCCATCTCACCGATCACAACACCAAGCTCGCGCAAGCGCGCGCCATTTTGCAATATGCCGGCAAGCTGCACGCCAACAATCAGGCCGCGTTTGGCCGCCTGATGGCCGAGGAAGCGAACTTGCTGATGCGCTGCTCAGACAGCTACATATATCATGGGCATCTCGAGCCGAATAACCGGCCCTGCTACTTTCATGAGTTCGTGGCAGCGGCGGCCAAACACCAGCTGTCGTATCTGGGCGAATCCGCGTTGTCGGACATGCTGCCGGACCGTCACGGCGCTGATCTGGCCAACACCGCGCGGCAGATATCCGACGGCAATATCATCGCCTGCGAACAGTACGTGGGTCTGCTGACCAATCGCGCGTTCCGCCAAACACTGCTGATACGCGCTGAAGGCGCGCCTGCGGTGCAACGCGCTTTGTCGGGCGCGAGTTTTCGCGATCTGCATATCAGTGCGCAACTCAAAGTCACCCATGCGGAGCCAGTACTGCAAACCACCAAGACACCGCAGCCCACCGCGCACGCGGTGTATACCGACGCCCACGGCCGGCAAGTCAACGCCAATCAGCCGCACGCCAAAGTGATGCTCGACACGCTGGTGGCGGCGTCGCCCTACACAGTGTCATTTGCGCAGGTGGTTGAAGCAGTGTATGCCTACGCGAATGCGGCAGGCCTGCCGCTGGACACGGCTCAATACGTCTCCTCCGAGCTTGCAGTGTTGCTCGGCCAGGGTGTGCTCACGCTGTATGGCGAGCCATTGAACCGGCCCGCGTTCGACGCCGCGCGCGTGTCGCCGTACTCGCGCTGGCATGCGGCGCGCAGTAACGTGGTCACCAATGCGCTGCATGGCCTGGTGCAGCTCACGCCGGAACAGGCGCAAATCGTGAAATCCGACGCGCAGCCGGGCGCAGCCCAGATCGGCGAATTAATGACACTGGGGTTACTATTCTAACTATTTGTTTTTATTGCACTTTTTGCAGGCGGCCATAATTTCGGTGAACTTCTGGCGTACTGCGGCGCATACGGCACGGCGAGCGCCTCCGCACCCAAAGCTACTGCCGCATGTTGAGCCCAGCGCGGATTGAACAACAGCGCGCGCGCCAGCGAAATGAAATCCGCCTTGCCGCTGCTGAGAATTTCTTCCGCTTGCCGGGGATCGCTGATCAAGCCCACCGCGCCGGTGGTAATTGCGCTTTCGCGCTTCACGCGCTCGGCGAACGGCACCTGATAGCCCGGGCCTACCGGCACTTTGGCATCCAGCACCACGCCGCCGCCGGACACGGTGACGTACGCCGCCCCCGCCTGCTTCAGTTCGCCGGCATAGACCACGGCATCATCCGCGCTCCATCCGCCCTCGGCGAAATCGCTGCCGGAAATTTTTGCACCGATGAATTTGTCCGCAGGCCACGCCTCGCGCATGGCGCGAAACACTTCCAGCGGCCAGCGCATGCGCTGGGTGAGACTGCCACCGTAATCATCCGTGCGTTTATTGGCAAGCGGCGACAAAAATTCCGAGAACAAATAACCATGCGTGGAATGCAGTTCGACAAAATCCAGCCCGATACGTGCGGCCCGTTTCACCGATGTCACACATGCAGCTTTGATGTTTGCCATTTCCTGCACACTCAATGCATGGGGTGTCGGCCAGTCCGCGGCAAGTGCGATTGCCGATGGCGCGTCGGTGCGCCAGGCGCCTTCTTCCGCTTTCAGCGCACCACGTCCCTGCCACGGCCGCGCCGCTGACGCCTTGCGCCCGGCGTGCCCCAACTGTATGCCGAGCACAATCGGGGAAATGCCGCGCACGAATTTCACCACCCGCGCCATCGCTTCCTCGTTGGCATCACTATACAACCCGGTACACTGCGGCGTGATGCGCCCTTCGGGCACGATGCCGGTGGCTTCAATCACTAGCATCGACGCGCCCGACAGCGCCATATTGCCCAAATGCATCATATGCCAGTCGGTCATCGACCCGTCGATCGCGCTGTATTGGCACATCGGCGCGACCGTGATGCGGTTAGGCAGCGTGACATTGCCGATTTGCAGCGGGGAAAATAGTGTGCTCAATGTATCTCCGGATCCTTTGTTACCGCGGTCTGATGCAGAAAATCAAAATCGCAACCCTGATCCGCCTGCGTGACATGCTGCGCGAACAGGGCGCCGTAGCCGCGTTCGAAGCGCGGCGGGTTGGGCTTTAATTCGGCGCGGCGGCGTGCGAGTTCGGCGTCGCTCACTTTCAGTTCGAGTTTGCGCGCGTCAATATCCAGCTCGATCATGTCACCTTCGCGCACCAGCGCCAGCGGCCCGCCGATGTAGGATTCCGGCGCTACATGCAGCACGCAGGTGCCATACGAAGTGCCGCTCATGCGCGCATCCGAAATGCGCACCATGTCGCGCACGCCTTTTTTCAGTAATTTTTTGGGGATCGGCAGTTGCCCCCATTCCGGCATGCCGGGGCCGCCGAGCGGCCCGCCGTTTTGCAGCACCAGCACCGAATTCTCATCGACCTTCAGGTCGTCGCTGTCGATCCTCGCGTTCATCTCGTTGTAATCCTTGAATACCACCGCCGGGCCGGTGTGCTTGTGCAGATGCGCCTCGGCGGCGGTGGGTTTGATCACCGCACCGTTAGGCGCAAGATTGCCGTGCAGCACGGCCAGCCCGCCGGTGGCGGATACCGGGTTTGATCGCGGGCGGATGACATCGAGGTTATAGGTCTTGGCGCCGGCGATGTTTTCACCCAGCGTCCTGCCGTTGACGGTTTGGCAATCGAGATTCAATAATTCGCCAAGCGCGTTCAGCATCGCACGCAAACCTCCGGCGTAATAAAAATCCTCCATCAAATACTTGTCGCCCGCGGGCCGGATGTTCGCCAGCACCGGCACGCTGCGCGCAAGTTCATCAAAGCGTCCGAGCTTGAGCGGAATACCGGCGCGGCCCGCCATCGCCAGCAGATGTATCAGCGCGTTGGTCGAGCCTGACAAGGCATGCGTGGCGATGATCGCGTTGTCGAAGGATTTCGCCGTCAGAAAATCGGAGGGCTTCCAATCCTCCCATACCATATCGACTATGCGTTTGCCGCTGGCAGTGGCCATGCGCGGGTGATTGGAATCCGCCGCGGGTATCGACGCGGCGCCGGGCAGCGTCAGCCCCAGCGTCTCGGCAATCGAGGTCATGGTCGACGCCGTGCCCATCACCATGCAGTGGCCATAGGAACGCGCAATGCCTTCTTCGACTTCATCCCACGCTTTCTGATCGATGTTGCCCGCGCGCAGCTCGGCCCAGTACTTCCACGAATCGGTGCCGGAACCGAGATGTTCGCCGTGCCAGTTGCCGCGCAGCATCGGCCCCGCCGGCATATAAATGCTCGGCAAATTCATCGACAGCGCACCCATGATCAACGCCGGCGTGGTCTTGTCGCAGCCGCCCATCAGCACGCAGCCGTCTATCGGATACGAGCGCAGCAGTTCCTCGGTTTCCATCGCCAGCAGGTTGCGATACATCATGGTCGACGGTTTCTGGAACGGCTCGGCCAGCGCAATCGCCGGCATCTCCAGCGGGAATCCTCCCGCCTGCCACACGCCGCGTTTGACTTCTTCCGCACGCGTACGAAAGTGCGCGTGACAGGGGTTGATGTCGCTCCAAGTGTTGATGATGCCAATCACCGGCTTGCCGGCGAAATCCTCGCGCGAGTAGCCCATCTGCAAGGTGCGTGAACGATGGCTGAACGAGCGTAGATCCTTCACGCCAAACCATTTGTAACTGCGTAATTGTTCAGGGCTGCGGCGGGGACGGGTCATGAGCTGGCTCCGATGGTGAACAGGTGAGGGGTGAACGGGCACTGCTCAGGCCGAGGCGTCGGGTTTTAGTCCTGCCGCTTCCACACCCTTGGCTGCGCATTCTTCATCCTCGTCGCCGCTGGCGCCGCTGATGCCCGTCGCGCCGAGAATCACGCCGCCGGCATCACGTATCAGCACTGCGCCCTGCTGCGGCAGAAACTTTCCTTGTGCAGTCGCCGCCAGTGTGAGGAAGAAATTCTGATTGCCCTTGGCGCGGTTCGCCAATGCCCGGCTGGAGCAACTCATCGCCACCGCACCCCAGGCTTTGCCCAGCGCCACATCATAACGAAACATGCTGGCGCCATCTTCGCGCTGCACCGCTTTGACGTTTCCGGAATCGTCCAGCACCACGATAGTCAGCCTGGCGAAATTTTTCGTGCGCGCGTGTTCAAGCGCCTTGTCGCAAATAGTATTGGCTTGCTTTAGCGTCAGCGGCATCATGGTCTCCGAAATGTGGGCTGGAAGGAAGGGAAAACGGCTGCACGGAATATACAAACCACCTTGTGGTCTGTCAATTTCACTCCCGCGATATTTCACGCCTGCGCTTGACCGATCTCTGCGTTAACAGGATAGACCTGGATTGAGGTTTCATCCTGTTCAGTGGATAAGCGGCGCTATCAAATGCGAGTGCGCTGGCATCATGGCTGTCGCTGGAATAGAATCAATCAGCGGGAATTACAATGATCCACATTGTATGTGCGCCATGCAGTTACACCGGGAAGGAAAATCATGAAAAAGCTTTTGGCTGCTTGCTTGTGTTCGTGGTGCGGGTGGGGCTATGCGCAAACCGCCGAAGAATTGATTAACGCAGGCAAAAACACCGACAACGTGCCGGTGCAGGGCATGGGTTATGACCTGAAGAATTACAGTCCACTGCGGCAAATCAACAAATCGAACGTCAAGCGCCTGGTGCCCATCTGGAGCATGAGCCTGATGAACGAATTTGGCGAAACCGCGCAGCCCACCATCTACAACGGCGTCATGTATGTAATCAACGCCAAGTGGACGTTCGCGATTGATGTGGCCACCGGCCGCCAACTGTGGCGCACCGAAGCCCATTGGCCACCAGAAACCGCCGCACAGGCCTGCTGCGGCGTGATCGCGCGCGGTACCGCGACCATTTACAACGGCAAATTGTTTCGCATCACGCTCGACAATCATGTGCTGGCGCTCGACATGAAAACCGGCAAGGAAATCTGGAAGCAGAAATTCGCCGAGCACAAGGAAGGCTACACCGCCACCAGCGCGCCGCTGATCGCCAACGGCGTGTTGATCACCGGCATGGCGGGCGGTGAATTCACCACACGCGGCTTCCTCAACGGCTGGGACCCTGATACCGGAAAGCACCTGTGGCGCCGTTATACCGTCCCCGCGCCGGGCGAGCCCGGTTCGGAAACCTGGCCTGCGGACACCGACGCGTGGAAATATGGCGGCGCGCCGACGTGGCGCGGCGGCGCGTATGACCCGGAGCTTGATCTGGTCTACTGGGGCACCGGTAATCCCGCGCCGTGGACGCCCGGCAGCCGCAATGGGCTTGACGCCTTGTATGCCAGCACCTTGCTCGCGATACGCCCAAAGAGCGGTGAAATTGTGTGGCACTACCAGTACACACCGAACGACGTGTGGGACGTGGACGGCACCGATGAGCCGGTGCTGGCCGACATCCAATTCGAAGGCCAGCCGCGCAAGGTGTTGTTTCAGGTCAACAAGAGCGGTTTCATGTACACCATCGACCGCACCAACGGCAAACTGCTGGCCGCGCACCCGTTCACGCGCGTGAACTGGGCCTCGCACATCGATCTTAAAACGGGCCGCCCCGTGGTGAACGCGGAGATTTACGACAAGCTGGCCAAGGGCGAGGAAGTGTCGATTTATCCGCAACGCGGCGTAAACGCCGTGCCCGTGGCATACAACCCGAACACCGGGCTGATCTACACCAGCACCTGGGACATCGCACGCATCTTCAGAGTCGCGCCGCCATCCGGCAAGCCGCAGGTCATCGGCCAGCGCTCGACCGGCGTGATTTCGCGCGAGTACATCGTGAAGCCCGGTGATGTCGTCGGCTACCATATCGCGATGGATCCCATCAGCGGCAAGAAAAAATGGTCGATTCCACTGGTCGAGCGCGCCAGCTCGGCGGGCATGCTCGCCACCGGCGGCGGGCTCTTGTTTACCGGCGATGTCAACGGCAAGTTCATCGCACTCGACGAAGAAACCGGCAAAACCCTGTGGGATTTCCAGACCAGTTCCACGGTCAATGCCACCGCTGTCACCTATACGCACAAAGGCAAACAGTACGTGAGCATCGCGTCGGGGCTCGCCGGCAACTCTGCGCGGCGCATGGCGCGCGGCACCGTGCCCACGGGCGGCTCGATGTGGACCTTTGCGCTGATGCCGGACTAATACGGCTGTTACGTGATGCGTCGGGCACTGCTGCTCGCTGCGGCATACGTTACATGTATCGTTGCGCCTGCCGCGGCACAAAACTCCGCTGCTGAAACCATTTCGCCGGAACAAATCAAGCGTGGCGCGGAAGCCTTTGCCAACCATTGTTCCCCGTGTCACGGCGAGCGCATGAGTGACCCGATGCTGTTTAACCTTAAAACATTTCCCGCAGATCAGCGGCTGCGCTTTATCAGCTCAGTCAGCAACGGCAAAAACGCCATGCCGCCGTGGCGCGCGCTACTCAAGCCCGATGAAATTGAAGCGCTGTGGGCGTATGTATCGAAGGGAGAAAAATAAAAAACGATGGGGTCAGAGTAAAATTAGTTAAAAATTATTTCAAAAAACACAAAAAATGCATTAAAAACAGATATTTACACTTATAATTTGTCTCTGACCCCATCTTTAAAGTGGGATGGCCATCAGTGTGTCGACGCGCCGGCTGTCGATCACGACCACGCGCTCCTCGAATTGCGCCAGCCCGCCCTCACCCGCGATGCGGATGCGGTCGAGGCAGCGGCCGCTCGCAAACAGCAGGGTCTCACCCGAGTGCATGATGCGCACCACTTGAAACGCAGACAGCGCGCGCGCGGTGTGTGCGTCGATGCGCTCGACCAGCACCGCCGACACGCAGTGGCGGTAGCGCTGCGCTTCGTAGACGTTGGCGTGGCGCAGCGCGCTCACACGGTCGCGCAGCATCGCGCGCGAATCGGCATAGACCAGCGACAGCGGCAGTCCGCGCTCATGGTTCTCGGCGGTGGTGATGCGGTAGCGTGCATCTACGACAAAAAAATCCGGCCACACCTCAAGCCGGTCATCGTCGATGGCATGCGCATAACGCGCGAGCAGGTTCTCGACCGTGAACTGGAGTTCGATGTCCATTCACAGGCCCATGTGGCCGCGGTACGCCTGCCACAGCCCGCGCACCGAGGATTCGGTGACGCGCGATTCATCCGAGCCGATGTGATCGCCGCCCATTTCGATCACCGAGGCGTGCCCGTCCGCGCCCTTGACGCCGCGCTGCACGAAGCTGGTAGCGGCGCCGTCCTCCATCGAAATAAATCCAGCCGGGCCGATGAAATTGGACTGCTTCATGCGCAGCTCGGTCATCTTCTCGTCATCGTCCTGGTAGCCAAAGCAGGTCCACACCAATTCGGTTTCGCCGACACCCTTGGGCACCACCTGGCGCACCGCGAGGCTGTTCATGATCTGCTGCAGCACGAAGTTCGGGAACACCGCGAGTATCTGCAAGGTGATGCCGTCGCCGATTTCATCGACGGAGTCGAGCAGTTCCGGCGCCTCCAGCCGATAGCCGCCCTGCACCGAGCGCACGCCGGCATTCTCGTACTCACTGTCGCGCCGGTCGGTCTTCATCATGGTAAAGCTGACATGATTGCCGCCATCGCCGTCGACAATCACGCCGCCTTGTTGCGACAACCGGTTCAACCGGAACTTGGCGAAAAACAGATGCAGCAGGCTCGCGTGATAGGTGTCCTTGACGTTGTCGAGATAGAGTTTCCAGTTGTTCGGAAACATCTGGCTGTAGCCGCCCAGCAATTTGACCGGCGCACGCATCACGCGCCGGATGCGCGCGACAATCTGCGGGCCGAGATATTGCTCAAGCGGCGGCGTCGCCTCCGACAGCGTGCCGAACATCAGACCGGCCAGCGTCGCCACCCGCAACTTGCGCGGCGCCTGGCTCTGCGGGCAGGCGGAGTCAGGCATGCCGCCCTTGCCCTGAATGCCCTGCCGGAACGCCACCGACTTCAGGTTGCCCTGCAGATCGTAACTCCAGTTGTGATAGACGCAGGTGATGCGCTTCACGTTGCCGCGTGGCGCAATACACAGCAACGCGCCACGATGCGCGCAGCGGTTCTCGAAGGCGCGCAACTCGCCCTGTTCGTCACGCGTCACTACCACCGGCATGTCGCCGAGGAAGCTGGTTTTGTAGTCGCCCGCATACGGCAACTCGATCTCGAGGCCGAGGAAATTCCAGGTTCTGCCGCGAAAGATTAATTCCTGCTCGCGCCGGTAAATGGCCTCGTCCTGGTAGACCCAGTACGGCACGCGCGTAAGTCGGTCAGCGGGCCACACGCGGGTTTGTTGCTCAATCGACACTGGCGACTCCGTTGGACGGGTATAGACTCCTGCTGCCGTGAATTTTAACTGTAAAATCCACTACTGCGTTAAGTCATATCAGAGGAGCAACGATGGCACGAAGCAGCTGGCTGTTCGCCTGCGCCACGTACGCCTGCGCGGCCGCATTTCCCGCGCAAGCACAACCGTACCCGGCGCGGGCAATCCGTATCATCGTGCCCTTCCCCGCCGGCGGTACCGCCGACCTGCTGCCGCGCATCATCGCCGAAAAGCTGTCCGCGAGCTGGGGCCAGCCGGTGATTATTGACAACCGTGCAGGTGCAGCCGGCAACATCGGCGCCGAGATGGTGTTTAACGCGGAACCCGATGGCTACACGCTGCTGGCAGCGCCGCCGCCGCCGCTGGTGATCAACCCGAGTCTTTACCCCAAGCTCGCATTCGATCCGGCGCGATTTGTTCCGGTGAGCGTGATGGCGGCGGTGCCCAACGTGATGCTGGTCAATCCGAAACTACCGGCGACCAACGTGCGCGAGCTGATCGCGTGGGCCAAGGCTAACCCGGAACGCCTGATCTATTCGTCGCAGGGTAGCGGTACCACTTCGCACCTGACCACCGAGATGTTCAAGTCGGTGGCCGGCGGATTGAAGGCGACGCACGTGCCCTACAAGGGCACGGCGCCCGCACTTGCCGCACTGATCGCGGGCGAAGTCAACCTGATGTTCGACAACCTCGGCGTGTCGCTACAGCATGTGCGCAGCGGCAGATTGAATGCGCTGGCGGTATGCAGTGAACGCCGCGTTGCTGCGTTGCCGGACGTTCCAGCAATGACGGAAATTTATCCCGGCTTTGTCGCGGTGGCCTGGTTCGGCGTGGTTGCGCCGCCGAAAACACCCGAGCGCATCGCAACCCGGCTGAGCGGCGCCATCGTCGAGACGCTCAGGCTGCCCGACGTCGCCAGGCGCCTGGTCGAATTGAGCGCGGATGCGGTGGGCAATACACCGGCGCAAATGGCGCTGTTCATGAAGGAAGAAGCGCAGCGCTGGCGCACGGTGATCCGTTCGGCCAACGTCAAACTCGATTGACGGGGCGGCACTCGCCGCAACGCCGCGCGCGAACGTGCTCGCGGGCGCACCACCATACGCGTCACTTATACGCCACTAAGGGAGCAAGCACGATGGCACTGGTTGAATACAAGGGTGGGCAAAACGCTTTTTGTTTTGCCCACGCCGCAAATTGATCAACGCGTGGGCACAAAAACGTGCCCACGAGTCGTTGTTTCATCACCAGCCCGCCGACGCGCGCACCTGACTGCGCCACAAATCCCACGCCCGCATGCCGGCCGTCTGATTAACCGCGTCGGCAAGCCGGCCTTCTTCACTGTCCAGCGCGGCGATGGGCATGCCGCCACCCAGTGCGAGCGTCCAGTGCTGGATGCGTGCATTAACCTCGGTGTAGACCGCGCGAAACACCGCGCTCTGCAATGTCGGCCCGCACGCCACGCTGCCGTGCGCGCGCATCATCGCGATATCCCTTTTGCCCATGACTGCGGCGAGCGCCATGCCTTTCGCGCTGTTGCCGACCAGCATGTCGGTGGCGCCGAATTTCTCGTGTATATCGAACACCGGCACACCCACCGCCAGAAACGCTGCGTTGTGAAACATCGCCTGTATCGGCACATTGACCAGCCCGAACGGAATCACCGATGGCGAATGGCTATGCACCACCGAAACAATGTCCGGGCGCGCTTTGTAAATCTCGCCGTGGATGAAGCGTTCGAGAAAGCTGCCGCGGCCGTTGGCGTTGCACGGATTGCTGTCGAGATCGTATTCGATGATGTCGTCAGGCGTAACCAGCGCCGGCGCAATCGAGCGCGCCATAAAATAACGGCCGGGCGCTTGCGGGTGGCGCAGCGACACATGGCCGAAGCCGTCCATCACGCCTTGCGTTACCAAAATTCGCCCTGCGGCAGCCAGGTCCGCCATTAGTGCGGGTTCGACCGGTCCGCCGGATTCAGGATTAGCCATAGTTATCGCTCCACTTTCCACGACACAAATCCACAGCCCACGTACACTTCTGGCAGTGCGCTGTAGTGAATCAAATCGAAACCGCGTGCACCGGCGGCGCCGTGTGCCGCGAGCCAGTTGCGCACTTCCGCGGTGCCGTTGCCAGCGGCCAGCATGCGGCGATCCAAAAACTCAAACAGCGCATCGCGTTCACCCGACGCAAGAAATTGCAGGCATTCACGGTCGAAGGCTTCGTCGATGGCGCCCATGGTTGCCTCGCCTATGGAATGGCTTAAGCCACCGGTGGCAAGGATCGCCACGCGTGCGTTGCCGCGATAGCTTGCTATCGCCTCCGCCAGCACCGCGCCCCATTCAAAACATCGGCGTACATTGGGAAACGGCGGCTCTACGGTGTTGAGCACCACCGGCACGATGGCCGGCAATGGCGCAATGCCCGCCTTCCACAGCGGGATGCAAAAACCGTGATCGAGCGCGAGTTTGTACGACACGCTCGGCTCAAAACCTCGCGCGAATGCATGTTTGACAATGTGTTGCGCCAGCGGCACGTGTCCCGTCATTTGTTTGTGGGGAAATGCAGCGAGCCACGGCTCCGGCGGACCATCGTGCATTTCGCCCACGCCGACGCAGATGGACGGCAGGTTATCCATGAAAAAATTCACCCAGTGGTCGGGCGAGATCACAATCAGCACATCGGGCCGCGCGGCGTTAATGCGCCTGCCGAGTTCGTCGAACGCGGTGGTGATGGTGTTTTTGCAGGCCGCTGTCAGCGCATCCCATTTGCGCACGATCATCGGCCCGTGACTGGCTGCGTAAATGCCGACAAGTTCAGCCATGTTTATCCTTGCCCGTGGCCTGAATGCGACGCAAGAATTCCTCTTCAAGCATGCCGCTCACCAGAAAATAAAAACGCAACAGATACGCGTTGACCAGCGGTGCAAGTGTCGCCACGTCATCGGCGGCTATGGCCGTAAGCACCTCGGGCTTCAACGGATAACGCGCCAGCACCGCCTCGCGCCCGGCGCGATACTCCGCCGCCGCAGCCGGTGTCTGCAGATCGAAGAATAGTTTGCTCAGCCAGTAGTCGCGCATGGTGGTATTGAACAGGACGCCGCATGAGTATACGTGAGCCGCCGGCATGACCTCGTTATTGAGGATTACACTACGTAATATTTTTCGCTTTCGATCCGGTCCATACCATAAACGCCTTTTTTATTTCCGAACCAGTGGCCACGGCCTGGCGGTATGCACTAGGGCCAGAATCCACACCGTGTCCCGATCTATTTCATACACCAGTCGATAACTTTCATGTGGAATCAGTTCGTGGGTGCCGCTGATCTTGCCAGGTTTGCCCAGCCTTGGGTGTGTGACCAGGGCAGCAGCCGCATCGCTGAACCGCTGATCCATGCGGATGGCCGCGCGCAGGTCTTCCGCTGCTATGTAATCCCTTATGTCCGCGGTCTTGCTGTGCTTCCGGCGTCCAAATAACCGTCACGCACGGCTCGCCGTACGGGTGCGCCGTGTGGCAAATTCGGCTTCAACTTCGCTATTTGACTGTCCACGGCCGGCGCGCATTGAGGTTCGGGCCGTCTTGACTTTGCGTTGCAGGAATTGCTCGTACTCCCGCGCATCGCGCTGGCGTTGCACAAACTCACGCATCAGATCGCGCAGCACCTGTGACGCAGGCCGATGCGCGGCCTCGGCCTCCGCCATGAACTCGGCACGCAGTTCCAGCTCCAGTTTCATGTTGAAAACGGCTTCTTTTGGCATGGGTCATACCCCTAAAAGTAATGGCTAAGTATATACCTTTTCATTACTATACGGCATTGACCGCCAACGTCGAAAATTTGGGAACAGAAATCAATCGGCGCTAATCCCCGCCGCCCGAATCAACGTGCTCCATTTCCTGATCTCGGATTTCACGAAAGCATCGGTTTCCGCCGCGCTCATGCGCAGTATGCGCCCGCCACCGCTCTCGAAGCGCTTCGCCACATCCGGCGCCTGTATGGCTTTTGCCATTTCGGTTTGCAGGCGCTTGAGCACCGCCGGCGGCGTGCCGCTACGCGCGAAGATGCCGAACCACGCTTCCATGTCCATTTGTGCGACGCCGGTTTCGTTGACCGTCGGCACGCCCGGCATGCCGGCGAAGCGCTGCGCGCTTGATACTGCAAAAGGTTTGACGCGACCATCATCGACATACGGCTTGGCCGTGCCCGCATTATCGAAAAACAGATCAACACGCCCGCTTTGTAAATCGAGATGCGCGGCCTGCGCGCCGCGATACGGCACATGCACCATCTTTACGCCGGTGATGTGCGCCAGCGCCGCAGCGGCGATGTGCTGGCCGGTGCCCACGCCACCCGAGGCATAGGTGAGCTTGCCGGGATTCGCGCGAGCAAAGTCGATCAGTTCGCGCAGGTTTTGCTGCGGCAGATCCTTGCGCGATACCAGCGAGTAGCTGTAACTCGCCACCATGCCCACCGGCACAAAATCCACCAGCGGGTCATACACGAGTTTCTTGTAGAGCCCGACGTTGGCGGCGATGTTGCTCAAGCCGCCGACCAGCAGGGTATAACCATCCGCGGTGGATTTTGCAGCAGCCTCGGTGCCCACAAGCGTACCGGCGCCGCTGCGATTTTCGACCACCACTTGCTGGTTGAGTTGTTCACCCAGTTTTTGCGACACCACGCGCGCGATCAGGTCAAAACCGCCGCCGGGCGGATTAGGCGCGATGATGCGGATCGGGCGGTAGGGGTAGTCCTGTGCGAACGCGGACGTAACAGCGAGAACGAACAACAGAATACCAAGGGTTCTTATCATGGCGCATTCCTTGCGATAAGTGCGATGCTTCGCAATCTATAAGACATTCCCTCCCCTTCAAGGGCAAGGGCACACTTGAAGCATGGCAGGAGGCCAGGATGGGGATGGGGTGACAATTTGCGTCATTACCCCATCCCCCTCCCCGCCTCCTGCTTCGCTACAAGTGTTCCCTTGCCCTTGAAGGGGGAGGAGAAGAGTTCTGCCAGTCCCGCCGCAGCGTAATCACGAAACTGGAAGCTCCACGTGGCTAGCTTAACGCGCCCTTGGATTTTTCGCGAGCATTGACTACTATGCACGCTTTCACGCAAAGGATAGTCATGAGCACCCCGCATCCGGTCGCCGCCGAACTGCCGCAGCACGGCTATGTGATCACCAAACCTGTGCCCGGTTCGGATATACCAGCCGACTACACCTTTGTGCTCACACGCGACGAAATCTATGTGCCGATCGCGGTGCGAAAACCTAAAGGTGATGGCCCGTTTCCGGCGATCATCATGGGGCGCGGCAATGGGCGTGGCGGCCTGCCTCTGGTGGAGCAAAAGGTTGCGCTCTACAGCACGCTGCAGGACCGAATGATCGCGCGTGGCTATGTGGTGGTATATGTGAACTATCGCAACGAGATTCCGTATCACTACGAAACGCGCCATGCCGCGCATAACGTGGCCGACGACATAGCAAACGAAGGCCGCACCCTGAAATCCACCGCCATTGTCGACTCCGACGATTTGCAGTCGGTCATCCGCTATGTGCGCGCGCTGCCCTGCGTCAATTCGAACAAAGTCGGCGCGGTCGGTGTCAGCCACGGCGGCGAAACCATTTTGAAAGCCGCTGCCGAAATGGATTTCACCTGTGGCATCGCGATCGAGGGCGCATCGCATGAATTCCTCTCGGTAAACACCGGCCCCACCGCGCCGCGCATCGGCAGCGAAGTTCAATACAACGACATCGAAGTCGCACGCAACAATGCTAACAAGGCGCACGCCATGGAGCGCATCCGCCGCATCAACACACCGATGCTGCATATCGGCCGCGACAACGATCATTTGCAGGGCATATTCAAACTCGCGCATGAATGGATGCTGGAAGCGGGCAAAGATTCCACTTGGGCGAGCTTCGATCATCCGGCCCACGGTTATCCGTTTATCGAGCGCGCCGCGGGCGGTTCGTATCAGCCGAATCCCGCGCAGCAGGCGGCGTTTGATTTATTTATGGATTATTTTGAACAGCGCCTTAAATAGCACTTACATTAACGTAACTATTTGTTTTTAAACAACTATTTTTACAGGATCCCTCATGAAAATCGCCGTCATCCACGACTACGCCGACGCACTGCGCAACACCCGCGCCTATCCCAAGCTGCAGGGGCATGAAGTTACGATTTACAACGACGCCTACACCGATCCCGCGCGCATGGTGGAGCAGGTCAAAGGCTGCGACGCGTTGCTGCTCACGCAACAGCGCGTGAAAGTCACACGCCAGATACTCGAACAACTGCCGCAACTCAAATTCATCAGCCAGACCGGCCGCAACGTAAGTCACCTCGATGTGGCGGCGTGCACCGATCTGGGCATCACAGTGTCGGCGGGCGGGCATGACGGCGCCAGCCCCTACACCACCACCGGTGAGCTGGCGTGGGCGCTGATCCTCGCCTCGATGCGCAATCTGCCGTACGAGGTCGAACGCTTCAAGGCCGGCCACTGGCATTCCACCATGGGCACGCGGCTCTACGGCCACACGCTGGGTATCTACGCCTTCGGCCACATCGGCAGCGGCGTGGCGCGCGTTGGCAAGGCGTTCGGCATGAACGTGGTGTGCTGGGGCCGTGAAGGTTCACTCGCGAAAGCCAAGGCCGAAGGCTTTGACGCCGCCGCCAGCCGCGAGGCCTTCTTCGAGCAATCCGATGTGATCAGCCTGCACATTCCCTCCAACAACGCCACGCGCGGCATTATTACCGCGGCAGACCTCGCGCGCATGAAGCCAACCGCACTGCTGGTCAACACCAGCCGCGCACCCATCATCGCTGAAGGCGTGCTGGTCGCAGCCCTGGAAAAAGGGCGTCCCGGCTTCGCCGCGGTAGACGTGTACGAGGAAGAACCGGTGATCGGCGCCAACCACCCACTGCTGAAAATGAAAAATGCGCTGTGCGCGCCGCACCTGGGCTACAGCGAAAAAGGCAGCTACGAAGACATCTACGCCGGCGGCGTGGGGCAGTTGCTCGCGTATGCGGCGGGCAAGCCGCTCAATGTGTTGAATCCAGAGGCGGCCGGCAAGAAATAACCGGCGCACTACTCGCCGCGGATACCGTTCTCCTGAATCACCTTGCCCCACTTCGCCAGATCGGATTTGATCAGTGCAATAAATTCATCGGTGCTGCTGGCAGCGGCGTCGGCGCCCAGCGCGGTGAGTTGCTTCACCGCCTCGGCCGTGCCGAGGAAACGCACGATTTCTGTATTAAGGCGAGCGATGCTGGAGGCCGCAGTTCCGGCCGGCGTCAGCACACCAAACCACGGATTCATTTCAAAGCCGGCAAACCCCGATTCGCTGACGGTCGGAACCGCAGACAACATGCCGGAGCGCTGCAAGCTGCTGACAGCGATCGCACGCACCTTGCCGGCTTCGATGTGCGGCAACAGCGGGGAGACCGGCAGAAACGCTATAGGCACCTGCCCGGCCACCAGATCCACCGCGGCCGGCGAACCGCCCTTGTACGGAATGTGCACCAGGTTGAGCTTGGCCAGTGACAGGAATAACGCGGCAGCCAGATGCGGTGTGCTACCCACGCCGCTGGTCGCATAGTTCAGATTGCCCGGTTGCGCGCGCGCCAGCGCGACCAGTTGTTTGACCGTACGCACCGGCAGCGAAGGGTGCACCACAATCACGTTGGGCACGCGCGCCGTCAGCGTAATCGGCGCAAAGTCGCGCAATGCCTCGTACGGCACCTTGCCAAGAAACGGCGCCAGCGTGAGCGTGCCCATGCCGGCATGCACCAGCGTATAACCATCGGCGGGCGCCCTCGCCACGAATTCGGTGCCGATATTGCCGCCGCGGCCCGCGCGGTTCTCAACGATCCATTGCTGGGTGAGCGTCTGCGTCATGCGCTGCGCGACGATGCGCGCAATGAGGTCGTTGGGGCCACCCGGCGGATACGGCGCTACCAGACGCACCGTTTTAGATGGGTAGACTTGCGCGATGGCCGCGCCCGCAAAAAAAACCCCCGCCCATACTGACGATAACGTTGCGATCAGTACGCAACAACGACGCGCAGCATCCGTAGCCCGGAAGAAGCAAAGCGTATTCCGGGAACGTCTCCAAGCATGACACGTCGTCCGCACCATTAACCGACCGGCAGCACATACATGTCCAAACACGCATGCGGGATGGCCATGCACGCTCCCCGGAATACGCTGCGCTCCTTCCGGGCTACAATTTCTCGCGCTCGTAAAGAGTCCCGCCGCAGGCTGCCCTCGAATGCTTTTGTCGGGGGCGGGAACGGCAATATTGGGTTGTGCCCAACGCATACGACTGATTTCAGCTCGAAGCATGCACCCACTCCCAGCGCTTACCCGCGCGCTCAACGATGGCTTCAACATCTTCGGCAAGCACATGCCGTGCGGTGACCAATTGTTGCGCCAAGTCTCGCACTTTCTGCAGATATGCTGCGCGCGACACGTAGCGCTCGGCAATCGACAAACGCGGGTCGCCGCTCCTATCGCGTTCGGCGCGCGTGCGCGCGAACGGGATAGTGGTACCCATCATCTGCATCAGATCGCCCGGTGCACCCTGATCGGGATGGCGCGGATTCCATCCGGTCACGGTAGCCAGCGGCACCGTGGCATCGGGCAGGTGTATGCCGGCGGCTTCATTGCCATCGGCGTCTACGGCGGACACATAGACTTTGTACGGCGCGCCTACTTTCGGTGGATACACCGCAATGCCGCGCCCGGCATCGAGTCCAAAATCAAGCAGCGTTGGACGCACGATGCGCGCAGGAAACGTCACCTCGGGCAGTTTGCGGAAAAACGCGCCCAGCGATTCCGCTTCGACCGCGCTGCCATTCGCCAGACGCGGAAACGCGCTCGGCGGCGGCGCCACACCGTCACTGACCCAGCGATCCATATTCACCAGCGCCGCGCGCAACAACGGCGCGTAATCGGTAATGTTAAAGCGATGCGCGCCACGGCTGCCGGTGTTGGCATCGGCGTCGGGCGGCGGTATCGCACCCGGCGTATGCTGCGTGCCCGCGAACAAATAGGTGCGCACGAAATCCGCCGGCTCGGTATCGCTTGTGCCCGTGGCATCGGTATGTATCAGCGAAGCGTCGCCGCGCCAGTATTCCGCCGAGGTGTTGGTGGCGAAAATTTTGGGCGTATGCCCGCGCTGGATCAGCTTTGCATACAAGCCCGCGTCGTCAAACGGCGGCAGGCCGCCCACGGATTCCTGCGAATTAAGCGACGGCTGGCCAAAGCGCAAATTGAATTCGCCACGCCGTCCGCCCGCGACATGCGGCAGCACCGCGTCGAACACCATGCGGCCCTGTTCGTCTTGGTCCAGACCCAGATGCAGCATCTGGCGCAAAAAGCGGCCGCTCTGCGATACGCCGAACAAATACGCGCGTTGCAGCGCATCGGCGCACAGATTGCCATCTGCCGCCGAGGCCCAGCGCAGCCACGCGGCGGTGTCGCGCACCGCCAGCATCCCCAGTCCCACCAGCGGTGGATTTGTCGAGCGATACACCACATCATAAATCGCGCCGGGCGCAAATCCGTCTTTCATTTCAATGTGGCCGGCATCGGGGAAGCGCCACGCCGAGCGTGGCAGCGTCACCGGATCGGCGCCGCCGTGCTCACGCATCGTCACATGCGCTGCGGCGTCATTGAGATCGGCTACCGCATTCGGTATGTGATAACGGTCGGCCAGCGGCAGCGTGACCACGCGCGAGTTTGGACGCAGACGGCAGCGGATGAATCCGCTGACGCCCTGCGCGCGCGGCACATCGAGCACCATCAATCCATCCTGACGCGGCACGTCAATCTGCCAGCCGATCCACGCCACCGTATAGCCGTGGCGCATCAGAAAGCCGTTGCCAAAATCTACTGCCGTCGTTGGATCGGGCACGCGCGGCGTGCTGTTGAACATGCCGAGCGCCACCTTGCGCCCGCGATTGGCCACATCCAGCAGCAGGCGCCCGTTGCCCTTGCCCATGTCAACGGGTTTCAGCATATAAAAGTCGCCGGAGAATTCAACACGGCCCTGCGCGTTGCGCGGCGCGAGGCCCATGTCGGTGACACGCTCATGCAGCGGGTGCGCAGGATCAACCGCAAAATGCATGGTCCCGGCAATTTTTTCGTAAGCGCCGACAGCGCCGAAGGACTGCCCGTCGAGAACGGTGGCGCGGGTTTGGATATCGAGGTGGGTGACCATGTATTGTGTGCTCCCTGTGTGATAAGGCGAATTGTAATCCGTTGCACGCCGGCATTCGGCATAATGCGCAATTAGCCTTTCGTTCCCGCCCCCGACTAAAGCATTCGAGGGCAGGCTGCGGCGGGAACCCATGCGGCGTCTCAAAGGAAACTTCATGCATCTGAAATTCAAATCCGTGATTGCCGCAGTCATTGCTGCGGCAACGTTCGTCGCCCTGTCACAGGCCATTACGCACGCCCAGCAAAAATACCCGACCAAGCCGATCCGTCTGGTGGTGGCCTTCACCGCCGGTGGCGTCCCCGACATGCTGGCGCGCCTGCTGGGGCCCCGCGTAGGCGAGGCTTTTGGGCAGCCGCTGGTGATCGAAAATCGTCCCGGCGCGGGCGGCACCATAGCCGCCGGTATCGTTGCCAAGGCCGCGGCCGACGGCTATACGCTGCTGGCGACGTCGCCCGCTATTGCAATAACCGCAGCCCTGCAGCCGAACCTGGCTTACGATCCGCTCAAGGATTTTTCCGGGGTCGCGAGTATCGGCTTTAGCACCAGTGCACTGGTGGTGGCGCCTGCGCTGGGCGTGAAATCGGTGAAGGAACTCATCGCACTCGCGCACGCCCAACCTGGCAAAATATTTTTCGGTTCCGCGGGTTCTGGCAGCGGCACGCACATCAGTGCGGAACGCTTCCGCTACACCGCCGGCATCAAAGCCGTGCATGTCGCGTTCAAGGGCCAGCCGGAATTCATCATCGAAATCGTTGCCGGACGCGTGCAATTCGGCATGGCCAGTTTGAGCTCTGCCATGCCCTTGATCAAGGATGGCAAGTTGTTGCCGCTGGCGCTGATGCCCAGCCGCACACCGTTGTTGCCCGAGGTGCCCGCGCTGCCGGAAGTACTGCCCGGCGCGGGCCGCGATGGTTCGCAGATGTGGCTCGCCCCTGCCGGCACGCCGCGCGCCATCCTGCAACAGATCAGCAGGGAAGTCGCGCGCGCACTCGCCGTGCCCGAGGTCAAGGAACGCCTGGTGAATTTCGCCTTTCACGTAGCGCCCACCACCCCCGAGGAAACCGACCGCATGTTGCGCAGCGATATCGCGGCATTTACCAAAGTGGTGACGGACGCGGGACTACGGCCAAAGTAAAAAATTATGCAAAATTTCACAGGCATACGGATTGCAGCCCTCATCATTGCCTCTGCGGCGCTTTACAACAGTCTTTCGCACGCGCAACAAGAATTCCCGAGCAAGCCCATCCGCATCGTCGTCGCCTTCACCGCCGGCGGCACGCCCGACACGCTCTCGCGCATCATCGGGCAGAAAATGAGCGGAAACTGGGGGCAGCCCGTCATCATAGAAAACCGCCCCGGCGCCAGCGGCACGATCGCCGCGAATCTGGTGTCCCGCGCTACGCCCGATGGCTATACGCTGCTCGCCACCTCCGCAAGCATCGCGATCCATGTCGCGCTGCAGACCAAGCTGCCTTACGACCCATTGAAAGACTTGGCCGGTGTCGCCAACATCGGCTACAGCACCGATGCGCTGGTGGCCGCGCCGGCGCTCGGCGTTAAAACCATCCGCGAACTCATCGCGCATGGCCGCGCACATCCAGGCAAGCTGATGTTCGGCTCGTCCGGCACCGGCACCTCCGTGCATCTTGCTGGCGAAAAATTTATCAGCGAAGCCGGCATCAAGGCCTTACATGTCGCGTTCAAGGGACTGCCGGAATTTCTGATCGACATCGCCGCCGGACGCATCCACTTTGGTGTTGCGGTGCTGGGCGGTGCGCGGCCGCTGGTGAACGACGGCAAACTGGTGTTGCTGGCGGTAGGCCCGCAGCGCTCGCCGTTATACCCGGATGTGCCGGCCATCACTGAAGTGCTGCCCGGCTACACACGTGAAGGCTCGCAGACGCTCTACGCACCCGCCGCCACGCCACGTGCCGTACTGCAACAAATCAGCCACGAAGTCGGCCGCATACTCGAACTGACGGACGTGCGCGAGCGCTTGCAGGACACGGGGTTTCATATCGCGCATACCCTGCCGGATGAGACCGACCGCTTGCTGCGGGTGGATATACAATCATTCAGGCGGCAGGTGCGGGCATTGGGGTTGAGCACTATTTATTGAATTTTCGCCCCGGACGCCTTAACCACCTTCGCCCACTTCTCGGTCTCCATGGTATGCAAAGCCCAGAATTCCGCCGGGCTGCCGGCGATGGAAGTGCCTCCCATATCCGTCAGCCGTTGCATTACCTTGGGTTCCTTCAGCGTCTCGTTCACTTCGCGATTGATGCGCGCGACGATGGTCACGGGTGTGCCTTTGGGCACCGCCAGACCGAACCACGCGCTGGCTTCGAAGCCGGGCACGAATTCCGCCACCGTGGGCACGTCGGGCAACAGGGCAGAACGTTTTGCGCTGGTGACGCCGAGCCCTCGCAATTCGCCGCCGCGTACATAGGCGAGCACCGTTGGCATATTGTCGAACATGACATGCATCTGCCCGGATAATAAATCGATCAGCGCGGGCGCGGAACCTTTGTACGGCACGTGTACCATGTTGATGCCGGTCATCGATTTGAATAATTCGCCGGACAAATGCACCGAGGTGCCGGCGCCGCCCGATGAAAAATTAAGCTTGCCCGGATTCGCCTTGCTGTAGGCGATGAATTCCTGCACATTGCGCGCGGGAAGATTTTTCGTCACCGTCATCACGTTGGGCACGCGTATCAGCCCCGCTCCCGGCGCCATGTCATTGAGGAAATTGAAATTCAGCTTCGAATACAACGTGGCGTTGATGGCGTTGGCCGGATTCGTCAGAAACCAGGTATAGCCGTCGGCTGCGGCCTTGATCGCGATCTCGGTGCCGATGTTGTTGCCGGCGCCGGGGCGATTGTCGATAACTATGGTTTGCCCCATGCGCTCGGCCATGCGCTGGCCCATGATGCGCGCGAGGATGTCGGTGGTGCCGGCGGGCGTGTAGGGCACGATCCAGCGGATGGCGCGCGTGGGGTAAGCATCTGCGGCGAATGTATTACCCGCCGCAGCGAACGCACAGCCTGCGAAAATCAGCGACAAAATTAATTTGCGAACAGACATATTGCACTCCATCAGAAAAAAGTTGCGGCATGATACCGTGTTCCAGTCATGAAGATGTGTTGAGCGAATCGGGGATGGTGCAGTAGTCGAGAGACATAAGCGCCATACATTTTTGGACAGGATTTACAGGATGAACAGGATAAAAACAAATTCTGTTAATCCTGTTAATCCTGTTAATCCTGTCTAATGTTTTTTACTATTTTCTATTTAAAACAAGTACTTACATACCATGAAAAACGACGGATACTATGAAGTTTACTGGCCGCGCACGCCGCGCCAGACCGGCATCAAGCCGCTCGCCGGACGGCTTGAATCGCTGAACGGCAAGACCATCGCGCAGGTGTGGGACTTTTTGTTTCGCGGCGACGAAGTATTTGCACTGCTCGAAGAAGCGATCAAAAAAGAATTTCCTGCGGTCAAGTTTATAAGTTGGCGCGAGTTCGGCAGCTCGCATGGCGGCGAAGAAAAAGAAGCGCTCGCCGCGTTTGCAAAAAAATTCAAGGCGATGGGTGTTGATGCCGTGGTCTCCGGCATGGCGTGTTGAGGCTCCTGCACACCCGCCGTGTTGCGGGCCAGTGCAGCGTGTGAAGAACTCGGCTACCCGACTTCTTCACTCACCTGTGAAGGTTTTATGCGGCAGGCGGCGATGACCTCCATCGGACTCGGCGTGCCAAATATTCCGCTGGCGCTGGTGCCGGGACACATCGGCATCAAGAGTGACGACGAATTACGGCGCGACATCATCGAAGTCACCGCGCAGCAGGTGATCGAAATTGAACGGCCCGATCATCAAGCAACTGGGTTTCAACTACACGCAGGGCGCGCTGCGCGACGGCTTCATGCCGAATACCTCGATCGGCCGTTTCTGGCGCCTGTATCAGCGCAACGTTGCAGGCTTTCTGCCACACAAAACCGACAAGGCGACGTTTGGCAACACCTGGCGCGTGGTGCTCGCCGAAAACGACGACGTGCTCCGGCAAATCGGCTGGAAAAACACCGCCGAGGAAATGGGCCATAGCGCCGGCGACAATACAGTCACCATCGCGCGCTACACCGGCGGCGGTTCGTTCTCGTCGGTATCGGGCAGCACGCCCGAGATGCTGCTGCCGTACGTGGCGGATTCCGTTTTGAAATACCACATGTGGCAGATCACCTTTACCACCAGCCACGGCAACGGCATGCTGCGCCCGTTGGTAGTGTTAAGTCCGATCCTGGCCGAGACCATCGCCAAGGCGGGCTGGTCGAAATCGGATGTGAAACAATATCTGTTCGATCACGCGCGGCTGCCGGCGTGGGAGTTTGAGCGCCAGTTGCGCGTTTGGAACATACGCGGCGTGTGGGACCTCAAAGACGACGTGCGCATGGGCCGCATCCCCAAAGTGTTTTACGAATCGGATGACGAGAATCGCCTGGTGCCGATTGTGTGGAAGCCGGAAGATTTTATGATTGTGGTATCGGGTGATCCGCTGCGCAACAACATGTACGTGTTCGCGCATAACGGATTTTTAGGATATCCCGTCGGCAAGAAAATACACTTGCTGAGGGATTGGGAACAAAAGCTCGGCAGCGCGGCACAGTAATTTGTAGGGTGAGTTAGGCGCGTTCTTTGCGCCCTAACCCACCGTTGGTACTAAAACATCATCTGCCCGCCATTGATCTGTAGCGACTGTCCGTTCACATAACTCGCCGCAGGCCCGCACAGAAATCTCACCACCGTGGCAATTTCTTCCGCATCGCCCTTGCGTCCCAAGGGAATCATAGACTGAATCACTGAATCGGCCGGCGGCGCGGCGCGCCCCGCCGCGCGCACGGTATTCATCTGTCCCGGCGCGATGCAGTTCGCCCGTATGTTGCGGTCGCCGAATTCGCGCGCGATGCCGCGCGTGAAACCGACCAATCCATGTTTGGCCACGGAGCCGTGGACGCGTTTTTTCGCGCCCGATAAGGACATCATGCCGCCGAGTGTGACGATGCTGCCGCCGCCGTTGACGATCATCGACGGCAGGCACGCCTGCGCCAGATAAAACGCGCCGTCGAGCGTGATCGACAGCGGCACACGCCACTCGTCGTAGCTCAATTCCAGAAACGGTTTTTCGGTGCGCACCGAAGCATTGAGCACCAGAAAATCCACTCGTCCGAATTTCTGCATCACGCTATCGACCATGCCCTTTGCGGCTTTAGGGTCGGCGATATCGGCGACGTACACTTCCGCCTGACCACCCGCAGCGCGTATTTCTGCGACGACTTTTTTCGCGTCGTCCACAGAATGCCGGGTATTCACCGCCACCGCTGCACCGGCTTTCGCCAGTTCCAGCGCAGTGGCACACCCGATGTTTTTCGCTGCGCCGGTGATCAATGCAACTTTACCGGCCAGTTCTTTGGTGTTGTCTGTCATGTGTGATTCTCCCTATTCCACAAAGTGTGTTTGCATTGACGCGCCGAATTCTTTCCACTTACACGCGGACTATACTATGGCCCTAGCTGGCAATCGAGAAATTGTCATGACTTACAAAACCCTGGAAGCACGCCTCATCGCCGGCGCCATAGGCGCGGAGATCTAAGGGCAAGGAGAAGCACCATGGCCGCGTACCTCATTGCAGACATCGGAATCATCGACAGCGCCGGATTTGCCGAGTATCAACAAAAGGTTCCCGCTACGATTGCCGCCTACGGAGGCCGCTATCTAACACGAGGCGGCGCTACCGAGGTGCTTGAAGGTGGTTGGTCACCCAGGCGATTGGTCGTTCTCGAGTTTCCGGGCATGGCTCAACTCAAGACCTGGTACGCGTCGCCCGAATACCGGCCGCTGCTTGCGATTCGAATACGCACAACCCAGTCGAACGTGATGGTGACTGAAGGCATCCCAAGCGCACGGTAAACGCGGTTCGCCGGGCGGGACGAAAAATACGGAAAAATCGTCAAGCTCATCGGAGCGAAGGTGGATTGACTTCAAAATCTTTGCCACAGATTTCACAGATGAACACAGATTAAAAAAAGAAATCTGATTTTGATCTTATTTGTGTTCATCTGTGAAATCTGTAGCTAAAATGGTTTTTCCGCTGCGGCATTCCTGGCGCATCGTCTAAGGAACATAAACATGACCGCCTACAAATCCGAAATCCGCGACCACATGCGCGTCGACTGGGATGTGCCCATCACCATGGACGACGGCATGGTGCTGCGTGCTGACGTGTTTCGACCGCTAGCCGAGGGTAAATATCCGGCGCTGGTGAGTTATGGGCCGTACGGCAAAGGCCTCGCGTTTCAGGAAGGCTACAAGAGCGCGTGGGAAATCATGTGCCGCGAAAATCCCGATGCGGTCGCCAACAGCACCAACCAGTATCAAAACTGGGAAGTGGTTGATCCCGAAAAATGGGTGCCTGACGGTTACGCCTGCGTGCGCGTGGATTCGCGCGGCGCGGGACGTTCGCCAGGTTTTCTTTGTCACAACGACGCGCGCGAGAACCAGGATTTTCACGACTGCATCGAGTGGGCGGCGCTGCAGCCGTGGTGCAGCGGCAAAATCGGATTAAACGGCATTTCGTACTACGCCGCCAACCAATGGCGCGTGGCGGCCACACAACCGCCGCATCTGGCCGCGATCTGCGTGTGGGAAGGCTGGGTCGATAACTACCGCGACTCCACGCATCACGGCGGCATCATCTGCGTGTTCCGCAAAAACTGGCAGGAGATGCAGGTGAAAACCGTGCAGCACGGCGTGGGAGAACAGGGCACGCGCAGCAAACTCACCGGTGAACTCGCGTGTGGACCTGAAACGCTGAGCGATGCGCAGCTGGTAAAAAACCGCGAAGACATGTGGTCCAATCTCATCCGGAACACCGTGGACGGCCCCTACTACCGCGAGCGCAGTGGCGATTTGTCGAAAGTAACCGTGCCGCTGCTCTCCGCCGCCAACTGGGGCGGACAAGGGTTGCATCCGCGCGGAAACTTCGAAGGTTACACACGCGCCGCCTCCACCCAAAAATGGCTGGAGGCGCACGGCGGTTCGCACTGGGCGCCGTTCTACACTGATTACGGTGTCGGCCTGCAGAAAAAATTCTTCGACTACTTTCTCAAGGGCAAACAAAACGGCTGGGACCAGCAACCGAAAGTGCAATTGCAAATCCGCCACCCGGGCGAAAAATTCGTGCTGCGTCATGAAAACGAATGGCCGCTTGCACGCACGCAGTGGACGACTTTTTATCTTGATCCGGCACAGCGTGCTCTCGGCACATATAAAAATACTTTCTTAAAAACAATCACTTATGATGCTATGAGCGATGGCATCACGTTCTCCACGCCGCCACTGGAAACGGAAACCGAAATCACTGGTCCATCGGCGCTAAAATTATTTTTATCTTCATCCACCAGTGATGCCGATCTGTTCATTATCCTGCGCGTCTTCGACGCGCGAGATAATGAAGTTTTGTTCCAGGGCGCGCTCGATCCCAAGACGCCGATCGCGCAAGGCTGGCTGCGCGCCTCGCACCGCAAACTCGACCGCGCGCTCACGCTGCCGTATCGCCCTTATCACACGCACGACGAAAAACAACCGCTGACGCCGGGTGAGATTGTCGAACTCGATATCGAAATCTGGCCTTCATGCATCATCATGCCCAAAGGCCATCGCGTGGCACTCACCATCAAAGGCAAAGACTACGATCATGGCCAGTCGGCCGCCTCGCTCTCCAACATGAAGAACCCGATGAGCGGCTGCGGCCCCTTCATGCACGACGATCCGCTGGATCGTCCACCAGAAATCTTCGACGGCAAAGTCACACTGCACTTCGGCCCGCAGCATCCGGCGGCGCTGTTGCTGCCGATTATTCCGGCGAAATAGCGTACTTTAATCGTCATGCGAAAAGCAAACCCGATGCGCTCATCTACGCGTCCCAAGGCATGGGTAGCACCGGGCATTCTGGTGGTTGAGAAACAGCTGCGTGGATTGAGTATCAAGGATTTGTAGCAACCGCCTGCGGGTAATCCACAACATACTCTTCAATCAAATCGTCCATCGCCGCAGGCCCCGATAATCCAAGCGTGCGCGCACGCGCCGTATCGAACCGCCATGGCCAGCCGCCGACGACGTCCGCGATCGCTTGGACTTTTTCCACACGCACCCGTGCTGAAAGCGCTGCACCGCCGTGACGCTGCAACGCCGCCAGCATGTCCGCCACGCGCAACGATAGTCCCGGCAGATTCATCGCGGTTCTGCCGCCCCAGCGCTGCACCGGCGTTTCATAGGCCGCGATCAATCCCGCCACCGCAAATCGCGGCGAGGTAATCCACACGCCGGTTTGCGGATCCACCGGACAAATCGCGTTCACGCCCGCGAGTGGTTCGCGAATGATGCCACTCATGAAACCGGACGCGGCCTGGTTGGGTTTGCCGGGCCGCACCGTCACTGTGGGCAGACGCACACTGCGCCCGTCGATGTAGCCCTTGCGTGTGTAATCGGCGATCAATTGCTCGCAAATAAACTTTTGCGTGCCGTATGAATTTTGTGGCATCGGCAGCGTCTTGTCGGCAATCACCTCTGGCATGTCACCGCCGAACACTGCCAGTGAACTGGAGAACACCAGCTTCGCAGGATGCTTCAACCCTCGGCACGCATCGAGCAAGGCGCGCGTTGTATCGAGATTCGCGCGCAAGCCCACATCGATATCGGCTTCGCATTCGCCGCTCACCGCCGCCGCCAGATGAAACACGCCCTCCACGCCGTTCATCAGACCTTCCGCGAGCAGATGTTGCAGATCGCCGGTCACACTGCGCACACGCGCGTCCGCCAACAATGCGGCATCACGCAAGGGCGCAATGTCCGCCAGCACCAGCTCCGTAACTATTTGTTTTTGCTCGGTTTTTAGCAATGTATGCGCGAGTCGCTGACCGAGGAATCCCGCGCCGCCGGTGATCAGAGTTTTCATGGCTTACTCAACTTCAGTCGATGCCGGTGGCTGCAAATATTTTCTTCGCCGTGTCGGCTGTCAACTCGCGCGCCAACGCTGTGGCAGCAACGGGCAGCGCACTGGCTGAAGTTGCGGCAGCATGGTACGTCGAAACATTCTGGATCGCATCCGGCAGCGGCGCGACAAATTTGGCGGCGCAGCCCTTGTCGATCATCACCATGATCTCGGAAATCTGTCCCATGCCAATAGCGCCCGGCCCGCGCTGCGCAACCGTGGTGATGATGGCGGAGCCACTGTTGACCACCACGATTTTGTCTCCCAGTTGCGCTTTCAGCCCCAGCTTTTCGAGCAGCGCCGCAATGTAAACGCCGCTGGATGCATCGTTATGCACCACCGCGCTGGCCGCCAGCAACGCGCGTTTGAATGTTTCGGTGTCCGACACGTCTGGCGCCGGCGCGTCCTTATGCACCACCACGCCCACACGCGAGCGGCCGAGCAGCGCGCGGGTGGCGGCAACGATTTTTCCGCTGGCGGCAAACTCATCCATTGCGCCCACCGTTGCCACCAGCACATCGGCGCTCTCGCCCGCGGCGATGCGCTGGCGCAACTTCGGCACCTGGGTGAATTCGACTTCGACTTTACAGCCGTTCGCACGCCCATAGGCTGCGGCAATTTGCGCAACGCCGCCCTTCACCGCACCCGCTGACAATACTTTGAGTGACATGAAAGGCTCCGATGGCACTATGTTAAGCAGCAAGGGTAGGGTGGGCAAAACGTTTTTTGTTTTGCCCACGCCGCCACGTAAACGCGGAACTCCGAACGGTGGGCACAAAACACGTGCCCACTCTACATGCTGGCTCTATGGTATTCTTGATTGTAATCGACAGCGCGGCACGTTTGTCGCGTGCAACACATCTGCGCCTATCGATTTCAAACTCAAACTTCATTCCGAGGAGCCCCCATGACAGAAGCCAAACGCATCAAAGGCGTACTCGCCCCGGTGTGCACACCCTTCAGAGCCGACTACAGCCCCGACCACAATCGCTTTGTCGCACAATGCAGCTGGATGCTGGGCCAGGGCTCCGGCCTTGCGGTGTTCGGCACCAACAGCGAAGCGAATTCTCTGTCGGTCAACGAACGCATGGCGCTGCTCGACTCACTGCTTGCCGCAGGGCTGGACCCCGCGCGCATGATGCCCGGCACCGGCTGCTGCGCGTTTACCGACACCGTGCGCCTCACCGAGCACGCAGTCAAAGCCGGTTGCGCGGGTGTGCTGATGCTGCCGCCGTTTTACTACAAGGATGTCACTGAAGAAGGTTTGTTCCGCACCTTCTCCGAAGTCATTGAACACGTGGGCGATGCGCGGCTGCAAATTTATCTCTATCACATCCCGCCGGTTGCAGTGGTCGCGATCACGCCCAAGCTGGTCGAGCGGCTGTTGAAGCGCTACCCCAAAGCCATCGCCGGCATGAAAGACAGCTCCGGCGACTGGAACAACACCAAAGTCTTCCTCGATGCGTTCGCGAAGCAGGGCTTCGATGTGTTTGTGGGCAGCGAATCCTTCCTGCTTGCCAACATGCGCAACCACGGTGCGGGCTGCATCTCCGCCACCGCGAATGTGAACCCGGCGGCGATCGACAAACTCTACCGCGAGTGGAAAAACGCCGACGCCGATGCACAGCAGGCGCACCTGGATGTGGTGCGCAAAACCACCGGCCAGTACATCATGATCCCCGCCTTGAAAGCGGTAATCGCGCACTACGCACGCGATCCCGAGTGGGTAACAGTGCGCCCGCCGCTGGTGGAACTCACCGCTACGCAGGCGCAAACGGTGGTGGACGGACTGCAGAAGCTGGGCTTTGATATGCCGGGGCTGGCGAAGGCGGAGGCCGCTGTCGCCTGACGCGCCACGCGTGGCGCTACGCCGCGCGTCGTTTCTGCGCCGGCTTTGATGCCGCGCTCTGCGCAAGCGCGGCATGCAGTTTTACGAGCACTGTGCTGCTCACTTGGCTCTGCGCCTCAATCTTGCTGATGTACGCTTGCGTCACGCCCATGCGTTTCGCCAATTCCGATTGGGTAAGCCGCGCCTGTATCCTGGCCAGCGCAATCGGGTTATCAACATAGTCCTCCAACTCGAACGGCACGTAATCACCATCCTTTGATCGTGTTGTCTTGCGACCGGCAAGCTGGCCGGCGATTTCCGCACGCAGCGTGCGATAGACCGAAATCGGCAACAGGACATACTCGTCTTTGCCGTCCAGTGATCTGATTTTTTGCAAAGTCATTTGTAAGCATCTCCACGGGATTTGATGTGCTCGATGGCGAAAGGTATTTAAATGGTTATGTCCAGCCAACGCACGGCTAACAGGTAGCCACCCTTCTGATTTAATCCTATAGAAGCATCTTGTCTAACTGCCCTCGCACGTCCATTCCATCTTCATTTAAAAATACCATCAAAAACAAACACTTACATTCACTTTTCTCTGCCCACAGTCGCCCTACCTGATCCTTTTCAATTTCGCTTAGCATCTGGCGCAAATGCTCGCCCTTATATTCGACGACCAAAATGCGCCCGTCGAGCAGTTCGCAAATGAAGTCCGGGAAAAATCTGCCGTGTGAAGTCGGCAACCAGAATGCACCGGCAGCATCACGCTCAAGATTGCGCACCCAATGTTTCACTTTCGGATGGCTATCGATAACGACTGCACACTTGAACTCTTCGGTACCGTCTTCCAGTTTTGCGATCACCGGATAAAAGTGGCGATCAAATCGCCACTTGCCGCGATACCGATCCGTCGCACCGACGGCGTAATTGCCGGGCAGAAACGCAAAACTCTTGTGTATATCGGCCCTGATCTCCCAACCGCCATCCAGCACCAATTGCTTGAACTGACGCTTGGCTGCTTCCGCTCGCAGTTCTTCGATCCGCGAATTGAGACGCCGTGCCAACTGATAGCGCGCTCGCGCCAGCGACGCCAATGAAAAATGCTGCTCGTTCATCAGATACAAGATCACGGCTTTCAGATAAGTGCGTAGGTGTGCTTGCATGATATCCGGCTGACGCGCTTCCCTATCCAGCCAGCGCACCAGGTCATCTTCTGTGAGTGTGGTGCCGAGAGCGCCGAGTTCCAGTTGTCCGGCGTCGGCCTTTCCGACTTTCACTTTTGCACCGTCGAGATAAACCTCGAACGCATTCGCCTGCTCAACGATTTGAAAACCCGGCAGCACCACCTTATCCGCCAGCAAATCGAGCGTAACTTCCTCCAGCACGGCCTCGCGCTCAATCAGTTCCAGTTCACCCTGCGTGCGATAGCACAGCCACGGCACAGGCGCGAATACAGCGCCACGCGACACCGGCGCCAGTTGCGCCGCGACTATTGCATTGTGCTGCGCAATTGCGCGCTCGACTTTTTCCTTGTTGGCAGCGCCACGCTGCACCGCTGTAAGATGTTCCGCTAACGAGTCGCTGATGTGGCCGGTAACTATCGCACGCTTG
>CAMBCF010000055.1 GCA_945864585.1 Bordetella parapertussis
ATGTCCGACCAGATCATGGTGATGCAGGACGGTGAGATTGTTGAAATGAATGACGCTGATTCGATTTACGCTAACCCACAAAATAGTTATACAAAACAAATACTTATGTCAATGCCGCGAATAGACGCCAGAGTTCAGGGGCACGCTGCGTGATGATGCGCGCGTTACTCCCGTGCCTGTTTGTGGCGGCGCAGGTGCTGGCAGGTGCTGCGCATGCGGCGCACGCCTATGCGCAATTCGGCGATATCAAATATCCGGCGGGGTTTGCGCATTTCGATTGGGTAAATCCGCAGGCGCCCAAACGCGGCGAGATTTCACTGGTGGCGCCGACGCGCCTGACAAACTTCGACAAGTTCAACCCGTATACATTAAAGGGAGCGGCTGCCCCCGCTCTGGGTGCGCTGGTGTTCGAGACGCTGATGACGGGTACTTACGATGAACCCAACACCGCCTATGGCCTGCTCGCCGAGGATATCGAAGTCGCGAGCGACCTGCTGTCGGTAACGTTTCGCATCAACGCCCTGGCAAAGTTTCAGGATGGCACGCCGGTGACGGCGGCTGATGTCAAGCATACCTTTGATACGCTGATGAGCAAGGCCGCCGCGCCGCAGTATCGCGTGATCTTTGGCGATGTGAAACAAGCGGTGGTGAGCGGTCCGCTGAGCGTGCGTTTTGATTTCAAACGCGCGAGTGCGGAATTGCCGCTGCTGGTAGGCAGCTTGCCTGTATTCAGCAAGGCGTGGGGCGCAGGAAAACCGTTTACTGAAGTCATTGCCGACAAGCCGATTGCCAGCGGCCCCTACAAGATAGGCCGCATGAATTTCGGGCGCGACATCACCTATGAGCGCGATCCTAATTATTGGGCGCGTGATTTGAACGTGCGCCGCGGCATGTTCAACTTCGACCGCATCACCTTCAAAATCTACAGGGACAATACCGCACAGACCGAGGCGTTCAAGGCCGGCGAATTCGATTACGTGCAGGTTTTCTCGGCGCGCGACTGGGCGCGAGCCTACACGGGCAAGAAGTTCGACAGCGGCGAGTTGATCCGTACGCATCTGAAATCCCGCAACGCAGGTGATTTTCAGGGCTATCTGATCAATACCCGGCGCGAAAAATTCAAGGATCCGCGCGTGCGCGAGGCGATTGCACTGGCGATGGATTACGAATGGATGAACCGGCAGTTGTTTTACAACTCCTATGTGCGCATACGCGGCTTTTTTGTGGGCAGCGATTTCGAGGCCAAAGGGCTGCCCGGCGTGGATGAGTTGCCGATGCTGGAGCCGTTACGAGACAAACTGCCCGCAAAAGTATTTACCGAGCCGGTGCCGCAGCCGCCTTCAACCGCGACGCCCGGCAGCTTGCGTGATAATTTGCGCAAGGCCAAGGCGCTGCTGGATGCAGCGGGGTGGACCTACCGTGACGACGCATTGCGCAATGCCAAAGGCGAGCCCTTTGTAATGGAGTATCTCGATGGCGGCTCGGGCGAACGGACATTTGCGCCCTATATGCAGGCGCTGGCAAAGCTGGGTATCGATGCGCGCTACCGGCGCGCGGATTTTGCGTTGATTCAAAAGCGCTGGGATGTGTTTGATTTTGACCTGACGACCGTGCGCCTGCGCGGCTCGGAGGCGCCCGGCAGCGAGTTGCTCGACCGTTATGGTTCCCAATCCGCGGTGACGCAAGGTTCGAGCAACATGATCGGTGTGCGCGACCCCGCTGTCGATCAGTTGCTGGACCTGGCGGTCGCATCCACCACGCGGGCAGAGTTGGTTGCGCGCCTGCGGGCGCTGGATCGCGTGCTGCGGCACGGTCACTATACTGTGCCGCAGTGGTATGCCGAGGGTTTTCGCGTGGCCTATCGCGCGGGTAAATTTGAGCAGCCGCCGGTAGCGCCGCAGTATTATCAGCCCGAAGACTGGGTGCTTAGAACCTGGTGGAGAAAGTAGTAGCCATGTGGGTTTATATCCTGAAGCGCTTGTTGCTGATGATTCCGACGCTGCTTGGCATACTGCTGATCACGTTCACCATCATCCAGTTCGTGCCCGGCGGGCCGGTGGAACAAATGATGTCGCAGTTGCAGGGGCGCGATGCGGGCGGCGAAGTCGGGGCAGCCCCCTCCGAGAGCAATTACCGTGGCCGGCAGGGTGTCGATGCGGCCAAGGTCGAGGAAATCAAAAAACTCTACGGTTTTGACAAGCCCGCGCACGAACGCTTTTTCCAGATGCTCGGGCAGTTTGCCCGCTTTGATCTGGGCAAGAGCTTTTTTCACAATAAAGATGTGTGGCAGTTGATCAAGGAAAAGCTGCCGGTGTCGATCACACTGGGGCTATGGACGTTTTTTCTGACCTACCTGATTTCCATCCCGCTGGGCATTGCCAAGGCGGTGCGCGCGGGCACACCCTTCGATACGGCGACGACCTTTGTCATTCTGCTGGGCTATGCGATACCCAGCTTTGTCCTGGGTGTGGTGTTGCTGGTGTATTTCGCGGGCGGCACGTTTGTGCAATGGTTTCCGCTGCGCGGCATTACCTCGACCCACTGGGCTGAGCTGAGCATGTGGGGCAAGGTAAGCGATTACCTGTGGCATATCACGCTGCCGGTGACTGCCATGGTATTGGGCGGGTTTGCGATCATTACCATTCTCACCAAGAATTCCATGCTCGAAGAAATCCGCAAGCAATACGTGCTGACCGCACGCGCCAAGGGATTGCCGGAATCAACGGTATTGTGGCGGCATGTGTTTCGCAATGCGTTAATACCGATAGCCACCGGTTTTCCGGCCGCGTTTCTGGGTGCATTCTTTGCTGGCTCGCTGTTGATTGAGACGTTGTTTTCGCTGGATGGACTGGGGCTTCTGTCGTACGAGTCTGTAATCCGGCGTGATTATCCCGTGGTGTTCGCCAACCTGTTTGTGTTCACACTGATCGGGCTGGTCGCACATCTGCTGCGCGACCTGAGCTATCTGTGGGTGGACCCGCGCGTGAAGTTCGAATGATCGTGGCTGAAATCGCAACACTGCCACCTGCCAGGAAGGCTGAGAGTCCAACCCGGCGCGCCTGGCGGCGTTTTCGTAGCAACCGGCTGGGGTATCGCAGCCTGATGATTTTTCTGGTCATCTTCGCGGTGAGCCTGTGCGCTGAAGTGATCTCCAACGACCAGCCGCTGGTTGTTCGTTATGAGGGCAAATGGTATTTGCCACTGCTGCAAACACTGCCCGAAACCACCTTTGGCGGAGATTTTCCGAGTCCCACCGATTACCTGGATCCGCTGATACGCAAAAACCTATCCGCGCCCGGCAACTTTGCGTTGTATCCGCCGAATCCGTATCACTACAAAACCATCAACTACTTCGCCAGGAACCCCAATCCTTCAGCGCCCGACCGCGACAACATACTCGGCACGGATGACAAGGGCCGTGACCTGTTTGCGCGTCTGCTTTACGGTTTTCGCATCTCGGTTTTTTTCGCGCTGATCGTGGCCGCGGTGTGTACGGTGCTGGGCGTGTTGTACGGCGCAATACAAGGGTATTTCGCGGGATGGATGGACATCGCAATGGAGCGCTTCAACGAAATCTGGGGCGCAATGCCCAAGTTGTATCTGCTGATCATTTTGTCGGCGCTGTTTGCGCCCAGTTTTTCGTTGCTGGTGATTTTGCTGTCGCTGTTCGGATGGCTGGGGATCGCCGCCTACATGCGCGCGGAGTTTTTGAAGAACCGCACACTCGACTACGTGCGCGCAGCCAGGGCGCTGGGGCAAAGTGACCCGAAGATCATGTGGCGGCACATTTTGCCCAACAGTCTTACCCCGGTGGTGACGCTGATCCCGTTTGAAATGGCGGGTGCTATCGGCGCGTTGACCAGCCTGGATTTTCTGGGGCTGGGTGTGCCGCCCGGTACGCCCAGCCTCGGCGAGTTACTCAATCAGGGCAAGGAAAATCTTGACGCGTGGTGGATTTCCATTTCGACGTTCGGTGTGCTGGTGATCATGTTGCTGCTGTTGATTTTGATCGGCGATGCATTGCGCGATGCGCTGGATCCGCGCAAGGTGCTGGAAGGGGATCAGCAATGAGCCTGCTGGAAGTACGCGATCTGAGCATCGAGTTTGGCGCGCGCCGTGTGGTGGATCGCGTGTCATTTACGCTGGATGCCGGCGAGAAACTGGCGCTGGTGGGCGAATCCGGTTCCGGTAAAACGGTTACTGCGCTGTCCTTGCTGCGGTTGATCGATACCGCGCGCTTGTCCGGCGAAATTGTTTTTGACGGCAAGAACGTGTTGCAGATGCAGGCCGCAGCACTGCAAAGCATGCGCGGCCACGACATCGCGGTAATTTTTCAGGAGCCGATGACGGCGTTGAATCCCATCTACACCGTGGGCCTCCAGATCGCCGAGTCGCTGCAACTGCACATGGGCATGAGCGGCGCTGAGGCGAGTGCGGGTGCGATTGCTGCGCTTGAGCGCGTGGGAATTACCGAGCCGGAAGTGCGTGCGCGCAGTTATCCGCATCAGCTGTCCGGCGGGCAGCGTCAGCGTGCAATGATCGCGATAGCGCTCGCGTGTAAACCCCGTTTGTTAATCGCGGATGAGCCGACCACTGCGCTGGATGTGACGATTCGACTACAAATTCTTGATTTAATTGATAAATTACGCTCTGAATCCGGTCTGGCTTTGCTGCTGATCACGCATGATCTGAATCTGGTGAAGCGTTATTCCGATCGCGTGGCAGTGATGGAGCGCGGGGTAATTGTGGAGCAGGGACGCACCGATGATGTGACGCAACGCCCCCAACATGCCTACACGCAAAAACTAATCAACAGCCGCCCGCAACGCAGGGTTTCGCCGCCGGGTGCAGGCTGCGTGGTTTCCGCGAAAAACGTGCAGGTGGATTATCCGCAACATCTGCCGGGGATTAAGGGCTGGTTCAAAAAAGGGAAATCCACCGCGGTGCGCGCGGTGGATTTTGAACTGGCGCCGGGCGAAACGCTGGGTGTGATCGGCGAATCCGGTTCGGGCAAAACCACGCTGGCGCTGGCGGTGCTGAATCTGGTGGCCGCGCAAGGCGACATACACATCGGCGGGGTGCCGTGGCTGGGCGCGGATGCCGATGCCCGCCGCGCGCTGCGCCGCAAGATACAGGTAGTGTTTCAGGATCCGCTGTCATCGTTGTCGCCACGCCTGACGGTGGAGGCCATTATCGGCGAAGGCCTCGAAATCCATGAGCCCGATTTAACCGAAGCGCAGCGCCGCGTAAGGGTGATACAGTCTTTGCAGGACGTGGGCTTAAGCGAAAACGGTGAGATCGAGCCGCTGTTGCAGCGTTATCCGCATGAGTTCTCCGGCGGACAACGCCAGCGTATTGCCATCGCGCGCGCGCTGATCGTCAAACCGCAGGTGGTGGTGCTGGATGAACCCACTAGCGCGCTGGATGTGACGATACAAAAGCAGGTGCTGGAACTTTTAGGCGAACTGCAACTTAAGTACAGCCTGAGCTACATCCTGGTGACGCACGACATCGACGTGGTGCGCGCGATGGCACACCGCATCCTGGTGATGAAAGACAGCGAGATTATCGAAAGCGGCACTATCGAAAACGTGTTCAATAACACGCAGTCGGAATATACACGCACGTTGATGCAGGCAAGTTTGGGGTGAATCGTTGGCGTTACGCATGGGGGGAGAAGAGGGGCGCTATTGCCTTCTTTTTCCTGTACCCTGTGCCAGGAAGTTTGCAGGGTGCGGTAACCGTTAACGGCGTGGCGGCGACCCTGAAGACCCTGGTACGCGTGGGGGATACGGTTGTAACGGGCAAGAACAGCGAAGTGGTGTTCGTGGTGGGCGGTCACTCGATGATACTGAGCGAGGATAGCCGGCTTGTCCTCGAGGGGGCAAAAAAGGCGACCACGACGGTTACCGGCCTGCGTTTGACCAGTGGCAAGCTGCTGACCACGTCGAGTAACGCGCAAACACGGTTGAGCAAAAGGCCCGGCTCAAAACGCAGCGCGCTGGTGAGTTGTTGCAGGCCCTACAGCCGCGACTTGAAGACGCGGGCGTTGCTGACAGCGACGCGCCCGTGCGCCAGTGTCACCGGTATTTGAGTCAGCGACTCGACCAACTCCACTACCAAAGTACAATTGAGCGGGATTTGCCGATTGGATCAGGCGAAATTGAAAGCGCGCACCGCTACATCGTCCAACAACGCTTAAAACGACCGGGAGCCTGGTGGCGTGCGACCAATGCCGAACACATGCAGGCCTTACGACTGAATCGAGCAAACCGGCAGTGGTATGCGTATTGGGCAGACGATTTGAAGCAGGCCGCTTGAGCAACTTCAGACATCAGTTTGAATCGCACCCACGCCTATACACAGGGCTGTGCCACCGCATTCCGCGTAAGCATGCGCGGAGAACAGTAGTCCGCATAGCAGCAAGATGAGCAGGCGCAGCACATACTTGATTGCCGCAACCATAGAGCCGGAAATACAACGAGCAGAGGAACAAAAGGCGATTTTCATGCCATACCTACAAAAATGGCCATCTCGACGAACTACTGATTGCGAACCGTCACCACCGGCTTGACGTAAGCCACTGTGCGTGCGACGGGCTTTGACGCCGCCACGGGTCGGCGCACCGGCGCGCGCGCAGTCACGCGCTGCACGGGTGCGGCCACGGTGCGGCGCACAGCGACACGGTTGTAGACCGGGCGCATAACTGCCGCGATGCTGGCAAGGGGAATATCCGCCAGCACTGGATGCAGATCGTCGCGATTGGGCACCATCAGGGTTTGGCCGGTGGTGATGTGGCGGCGGCCGCCGATGCCGTTTAGATTGTTGAGTTCGGCCACCGAAATGCTGTATTTCGCGGCTATGGTTTCCACGCGCTCGCCGGCGTTTACCCGGTGCGTTTTCATCGATACCAGCGGCTTGTCTGAATATTGCTCCATGTTGGTCATGAACGCTGATACTTTGTGCATGGGCAGCACAATCGTTTCGGCGCTGTCGGCGTTGATCACTGGTTTGTTGTGCGCCGGATTGAGAAATTTGAATTCGTCGAGCGACATGCCGGCGAAGCGTGCAGCCAGCGTAACGTCGATGTGACGGCGCACGGTAATCACTTCGAAATACGGCTCATTGGGCACATGCGCCAGCGTCAAGCCGAAGCGTGCCGGATTGGCGATTATGTTTTTAACCGCCATCAGCTTGGGCACATAGTTGCGCGTCTCGGCGGGCATATTGGCAGCGGCGATTCCGGCGTAATCGGTAGGCAGCCCGCGCGCCTGATTGCGCTCTATCGCGCGTTGCACCGCGCCTTCGCCCCAGTTGTAAGCGGCGAGGGCCAGTTCCCAATCATTGAACATGCGATGCAGCGTTTGCAGGTAGTCGAGTGCTGCGCCGGTGGCGGCAATCACGTCGCGGCGGCCGTCGTACCACCAGTTTTGCTTGAGTCCGTAGGTCTTGCCGGTGGAGGGTATGAACTGCCAGATGCCGGAAGCGTGTGCACTGGAATAGGCCACCGGGTTGTAGGCCGATTCGATCATCGGCAGCAGCGCGATTTCCAGCGGCATACCGCGGCGCTCGACTTCGTTGGCGATGTGATACAGGAAGTGGCCACTGTTATTGATCATCTGCGCGAAATATTCGGGGCGGCTGGAATAATACTTTTCCCAATCGTTGACCAGTGCGTGGTGCGCGGAATTCATCTGGAAGCCGTCGCGCACGCGCTGCCAGACATCGCGCGGGGCGGCAGCCGCTGCAACCGCAGGCGTGGCGGCACGGGGCGCAGCAGCACGGCGCGGCGCCACGGCGCGGAGGGCAGGTACTTCTGAAGCCGGTTCTACTGCCGTTGCCGGCATGATCGCTTCCGCCAGCAAAGTGGGTTCGGCGGCCATCGGCGCCATTGCGTTGTCTATCGTAGGCGCCGGCCAATCGGCGGCAGTGGTCCCGGTAGCGTTTAGTCCAGCGGTGTAAGTGCCTCCCGTTTGAGCGCAACCAGCGGTGAAGAGAGCTACAACCAGCAACCACTGAGTGTTACGCACGGGTCGTATCATCACCGTTCCTCCGCTCCAATTGACTGCCGCATAGTAGCGCGGGAGCGCTGCGGCGTCAAGTTAAATAATCATTTAAAATCAGATACTTACAATGATATTTTAATCCATAATTCCGCAGGCCGATGATTTGAATTAAACTCGGCGCGTGTCAATCGAAACGCCTATTTCCGCCAATTCCGGGGCCGCTGCCTGGCTGCAAACGCCGCTGGGGCAGTATCTGCTGGCGCGTGAACGCGCCTACATCGACAAAACCGTGGCTGATATTTTTGGTTACAACGCGTTGCAGATCGGCTGGCCGGCATTCGACTTGTTGCGCGCCAACCGCATGCCGTTGCGGGCCACGGTTGATTCTGGCGCGCCTGCGTGCCTGCGCGCGGATAGCGCCGAACTGCCGGTGATCAGCGCCAGCGTCGATCTGGTATTGCTGCCGCATGTGCTTGAATTCTCGGATAAGCCGCACCAGATCCTGCGCGAAGTCGAGCGCGTTCTGGTGCCGGAGGGCCATCTGGTGGTGAGCTGTTTTAACCCGGTGAGTCTGTGGGGCGCGTGGCACTCCTTCGCCAAACGCGACAGTTATCCATGGCGCGGCCGTTTTATTCATCTCATGCGCTTGAAAGACTGGCTGGCTTTGCTGGGTTTTGAGGTGGCGGGCGGTGCGATGGGCTGTTATATGCCGCCGTGTGCGAGCGAAAAATGGCTTGCACGCTTTCAGTTCATGGAATCCGCCGGCGATCGCTGGTGGCCGATCAGCGGCGCCGTGAGTTTTCTGCACGCGGTGAAGCGCGTGCGCGGCATGCGGGTAATCACACCGCAGTGGCCGCAGCCGCTGCGCAGCAAACAGCTCGCCACCGTGCCGCAAAAACAGGAAGATCAACTTGCCGCGCGTGGCGCCACGCCGGCAGAGGGGCAGTGAGGGGGCAGTGAGCGGCATGGTGCAAATTTATACCGACGGGGCCTGCAAAGGAAACCCCGGCATCGGCGGCTGGGGTGTCTGGCTCAAAGTGGGCGGCCAGGAAAAAGAATTGTTTGGGGGCGAGGCGCAAACCACCAACAATCGCATGGAACTCACTGCGGTGATCCGTGCCCTGGAAGCGTTAAAGCGCCGCTGCGCAGTGCAATTGCACACCGACTCTAAATACGTGCAGCAGGGCATCACCGCCTGGATACACGGCTGGAAAAAAAATGGCTGGCGCACGGCTGACAAAAAGCCGGTCAAGAACGACGATCTATGGAAACAACTCGACCAGCTCGCGCAGCAGCACGATATCCAGTGGTTGTGGGTAAAGGGCCACGCCGGACACGAGGGCAATGAACGTGCGGATCAGCTGGCGAATCGCGGCGTGGAGCAAGTGCAGCGTGGCGTATAGCGTCGGGCGTTGATCGTCACCCCGCGCACAGTCACTCCGAACTCTCAACTAAAAAAACATGCGCCAAATTATTCTCGACACCGAAACCACCGGCCTCGATCCGGCCCTGGGCAATCGCATTATCGAAATCGGCGGCGTGGAGATTGTGAACCGGCAAGCGACGGGCAAACATTTTCACCGCTACATCAATCCCGAGCGCGAGAGCGAGGAAGGGGCGCTGCAGGTCCACGGCATTACCAGCGAATTTCTCGCGGACAAACCGAAGTTTCGCGAGATCGCGCGTGAATTTCTGGATTACGTTGCCGGCGCCGAACTGGTGATACACAACGCGCCTTTTGACATCGCGTTTTTGAATCACGAGTTGCGCTTGCTCGACATGCAACCGATGAAAGAATACTGTCCGGACGTGATCGACACCCTGAAGCAGGCGCGCGAGTTGCATCCCGGCAAGCGCAACACCCTTGATGCGCTGTGTGAACGGTATCAAGTTAACAACGCGGGCCGCACCTTGCACGGAGCGCTGCTCGACGCACAGCTGCTGGCCGAAGTTTATCTCGCAATGACCCGCGGGCAGAACAGTCTGCTGATCGATACCGCGCCAGCCGCCGCAACGCCGTTTGAAATTAACGCGCGCGAGAAAGTTTCGATTCTGGTGTTACACGCCAGTGCTGAGGAACTCGCCGCACACCAGCAGCAACTGGCGGATATCGACAAAGCCAGTGGCGGCAAGTGTGTTTGGAAAAACCTGTAAAAAACATATCGCTATGTTACGACAGCAGTTGCAACAACTGATCAAACGCCTGCGCAAACAGTTTAACGCCGTCCGCTTGCAGTGTTTCCCCGGCCTGCTGCAGGTCGATGCCGGCCATGGCCAGCGCCTCGAAATGCGCCTGCGCTTGGTTCGTTCCGCGCTCGAGTGTGGCCTCGGCTTTACCGTGATCGCGAAACGCAGCGAGTGTGGCATCGGGCACGGTGTTGACAGTGTCCGCAGCTATCAATGACTCTACGTAGAGTACGTCGCTATACGCCGGGTTCTTGGTACCGGTGCTGGCCCACAACATGAATTGCGGTTGAGCGCCGCGCGCGGCGAGGGGCGCAAACGTGCTGGACTTAAAGGTTTTTTGATAGTCACGATACGCCAGTTTTGCCAGCGCAACGCCTGCTTTTCCGCGCAGTAACAATGCCGCGCCGCCTATGCCGTCAAGTTGCTTGTCGATGAGCGTATCGACGCGGCTTAAAAACAAACTCGCAACCGATTTGACCGGACGCGGATCACCACCGGCGTCTACCAGCCGTTGCAGGCCGCGCACATAAGCTTGTGCTACCGCATGCACATGTGCAAGCGAGAACATCAGGGTGACGTTGACCGAGCAGCCGTGCGCGATCAGTTCTTCAATGGCTTGCCGCCCGGCAGCGGTAGCCGGTACCTTGATCAGCAGATTTTCGCGTTGCACTGCGGCTTTGAGCCGCAGCCCTGCCGCTACCGTGCCTGCGGCGTCGTGCGCGAGTGCGGGTGAAACTTCGAGGCTGACATAACCATCGCGTCCGCCGGTGCGCCGGTACTCGGGCTGCATCAAATCGCAGGCGGCCTGTATGTCAGGAATTACCAGCGCCTCATACAGCGGTTCGGCGGCCGTTTTCGCCGCCTTCAGCCGTTGCACGTCGTCACGATAATACGGGCTTTCACTGATGGCCTTGAAAAAAATCGCCGGATTGGAAGTGACGCCGCTGATGCCGTCTTCAGTGATCAGCTGTTGCAGGCCGCCTTCCTGAATCAGTGTGCGCGACAGATTGTCGAGCCAGATGCTCTGCCCGAGTTGTTTGGTTTGGCGTAGAGCGTTCATCAGGTTCTGGGCATTTTTTTCAGCTCTGCCGCGATGGTGTTAATCATGCGCCGTGAAATGCTGATGCCCGGCGGCAGGTTCGGCATCTCATCGACATCGAAAAATGCCGCTTCTTCGATTTCGACACCATCGGGTGTGACCGCGCCACCGGCATACTCGGCGGTGAAAGCGATCATCAGGTTATTGGGGAAAGGCCACGGCTGGCTGCCGAAGTAGCGGATGTTTTTGATTTCGACGCCGACTTCTTCACGGGTTTCGCGTATCACCGTCGATTCCAGCGTCTCGCCCGGCTCGACAAACCCCGCCAGCGCCGAATAACGCGTGTTGCCCCAGCCGACTTTACGCGCCAGCAACAATTTGCGGCCGTGCGTAATCAGTATCATTATCACCGGTGCGACCGGCGGGTAACTCGTGCGCTTGCAAGGAACACAAATGCGCGCACGTTCATTTTCGCGTGGCACGGTTTCGCCGCCGCAGCGCCCGCAGTATCGATGGTTGCGGTTCCACTCGAGGATTTGAATCGCGCGGCCGGATACGCCGGCAAGTGTGTCATCGAGGTGCCCGAGCAGGTCGCGCAGACCCAGCATTGCATGGCCGTTGGGCGCGGTCTGCGCGGTGGCAAGTTCAGCGGCGTAGCAATGCTCGCCGCCGTAAGTGCCGAGGTAGTGTTCCTGCAGCGTTTCGAGACCGTGTTCGGCGGGATGCGCGCAGGTGAGCAGCACCGGGCTGTCGTCTGTCATGCGCACCATCACGCGCCCGCTTTCAAAGGCGAACCATAACGCGCTGCTGCTGCGTGTTTCCGGTGCTTTGAAATGCGGAAGATACTCTTTGCTCATGTTGAATCCTGTTGATCTGCGTTAAGTGGCCGATCCGTTTGCTCTTCGTACGACAACGGATTTTCGCCCATTTAATGCCATAATCCAACTCTGTTTTACGCAATTGCACGCAACTTCCACCGAATGCTTAAATTTCGCTCGATCATTGCCGTTGTTTCGGCATTGGCGCTGCCGCTGACGGCGATGGCGCAAGGCAACCCGCTGGGGCTGAACGCCGAGGAAATCCGCCTGATATTGCGTCACGGCCCGTGGCCCGCGCCGTGGACGCGCGATGCCAGTAACAGGGTGTCGGGCAAGCCGGAGGCGATTGCATTGGGCGAACGGCTTTTTTTCGAGCCTGCTCTTTCCGCCACCGGCAGCGTATCGTGCGCAACCTGCCATGTGCCCGACAAAAACTGGGCTGACGGGCGCAAGCTCGGTGTGGCGCTGGGGGAGGTGGATCGCAATACGCCGAGCGTGTTGAACGTGCGCTATCAGCGCTGGTTTGGCTGGGACGGTGCGAACGATAATTTGTGGTCGCAGAGTGTGCGACCGCTGCTGGATGCGAAAGAGATGGGGGCGAGCGAACGCCATGTAGCGCAGTTGCTGCGCGGTGACCCTGATCTCGCGTGCCGTTACCGCAAGGCGTTCGCGCGCGCGCCACTGGCCGACGACGAAATGTTGATGATTGATGTGGGCAAGGCGCTGGCTGCGTTTCAGGAAACGCTGATCACAGGGCGCACGCTTTTCGACGATTTTCGCGACGCGGTAATGCGCAACGACTGGAAAGCGGCCGCAGCTTACCCGGAGAACGCGCTGCGCGGTGCGCGTATTTTCATGGGCAAGGGCAACTGCAGCCTGTGTCATTTCGGGCCGAATTTTTCGAACGGCGAGTTTCACGAAATTGGTATTCCGATTGTCAAAAAATCCGGCGGCATCGATTGGGGACGTTATCAAGGCATCAAAAGTTTGCGCGCGAGCCGCTTTAATTTGCTGGGCGCGTATAACGACGACAGAACCAAAGCCACCGGGCAATCCACGCGTTTTGTAGAGCTTGCGCCGCAGACCTTCGAACAATTCAAGGCGCCGGGTCTGCGCAATGTCGCGCTCAGCGCACCCTATATGCATAATGGTCACCTGGCGACGTTGCGCGATGTGTTAAAGCACTATTCCGGGATTGACGTGACGCTGTTGCATCAGGCGCACATCTACGCCGGCGATGTGATGGCGGAAGCGGTGCCGACCGATAGCGTATTGCAGCCGCTGAAACTCAGTGACCAGGAAATCAGCGATGCGGTGGCGTTTCTCGAAACCTTGAGCGAACGCGTGCCGGTGAAATTTCAGCCTGGCTCTGTTAAAAATAAATGTTTATAAACAAAGGGCTAGTATGAGTATCCCCAATGGCATCAAAGCCCATTTGCGGCTCCCGGTGTTGGCCGCGCCGATGTTTGTGGTATCCGGCCCCGAACTGGTAATTGAGCAGTGCAAAGCCGGCGTGATCGGCTCGTTTCCCGCGCTGAACGCACGGCCGCAGGAAGACCTTGACCAGTGGCTGACACGCATCGAAACCGAACTGGCGCTGTATCAGCAGCAGAATCCCGGCAGGAAAGTCGCGCCATTCGCGGTGAACCTCATCGTGAACAAGGCAAACAAGCGCCTTGAGCAGGATACCGAAGTCGTACTCGCGCACAAAGTGCCGATAGTGATTACCTCGCTGTCCGCGCCCACCGCCATGGTGCCGCGGGTGCATGCCTATGGCGGCATGGTGTTTCACGACGTGATCAAAGTGCGGCACGCGGAAAAAGCGCTGGAAGCCGGCGTCGACGGCCTGATTGCGGTGTGCGGCGGCGCGGGTGGGCACGCGGGCACGCTCAATCCGTTCGCGCTGGTGAATGAATTGCGGCGTATCCATGCAGGACCGCTGGTGCTGTCGGGGGCGATCACCAATGGCTCCGCGATATTGGCTGCGGAAGCTATGGGTTGCGATCTCGCCTATCTGGGCACGCGCTTCATTGCCACGCAGGAATCGCTGGCGGTGGAGGGCTACAAGAAAATGATCGTCGATTCGAATTCCGGGGATGTGGTCTACACGCCGCTGTTTTCAGGCGTGCACGGCAGCTACCTCGCAGGCAGCATACGCAATGCGGGGCTGGACCCAGATAATTTGCCGATGATCGAAACGCCGGGGCTCTACCGCAATCGCGAAGATCGCCCGAAAACCTGGAAAGAGATCTGGGGGGCGGGGCAGGGTGTGGGCGACATTGATGACGTGCCGAGTGTGGCGGCGTTGGTGGATCGGCTGGAGCGGGAGTATTTGGAGGCGCGGCGCCGGTTGGGCTGCGGTTCCTAATAAACTTTGGAGCTACCAAACATGAGTGAAACCAAGCCCGTGCGCTGGGGCATCGTCGGTCTGGGCTGGGCGGCATCGGATTTTGTTGCGCCTGCAATGATTAACAGTCCGGGCTCGGAAATCGCCGCCTGTCTGGGCAGCACGCTGGAAAAAACACAGGCGTTTGCACAGCGTTTTAAGGTCGCGCGCACACACACGGATTTGCATGCGCTGCTGCATGATCCCGGCATCGACGCGGTTTATATCGCATTGCCGAATGCCCTGCATCACGAAGCGGTACTGGCTGGCGCCAAGGCGCAAAAACACATGCTGTGCGAAAAGCCTTTTGCGATACGCACCGATCATGCGCGCGAGATGGCGGATGCGTGCAAAAAGGCAGGCTTGATATTGCGCATTGCGCACCAGATACGCATGGATGCGGCGGTGGGACGCGTGCGGGAAATCGTGCAGTCGGGGCGGCTGGGCAAAATTGTTGCCATGACACTGGAACGCACTTCGGCGATGCCGCCGCGCAAAACCTGGCGGCTCGACAATTCGCAAAGCGGCGTGATGTACGACGTCGGTGTGCATCTGCTCGATCTGGTGCAGTGGGTCAGTGGGCAAAAGTTTGTTGAAGTCAGCGCGTACACCCATCCCGATCGTCGCGACGGCCATGCGGATGACACCTTTACCGTGCTGGGCCGCTTGTCGGGCGGCGGCCACGCGCAGGTGCGCGCCACTCGCGAAGTGCCGCAGGGCGAAAACAATCTGCTGATTGAAGGCTCGGCAGCGACGCTGGTGACATCGCCGCTGCGCTGGGCGCAGGAGCACATCATTACCGTGCGCGACAAAAATGGCGCAACCGAGGAACGTTTTCCCGCCAGCCCTGCGTATGAGTTTCAAGTGCAGGCGTTTGAAGGCGAATTGCGTGGTAAGCGCAGCAACCTCGCCGACGGTGATGACGGCGCTTATACGGTGGCGGTGACCAACGCGATTTTGCAAAGCATAGCTGAACGGCGGATTGTGCCGGTGGCAGTGGCTTAGGTTGTGTGTTTTTTCCGGCACTTAGCGCAGTAACACGGAGCCGGATGCGCGATGCTCTTGGTAATTAGCCTCAATTATTTTGGGGGTAATCGCGAATATCCCCTGCAGCGCCTTGCGGATCATGCATGTTGTATCCGAAAGTTGCGATGTAGAAAAGCGTAATGCATGAGCAGCACTATTTCCCAGCCTAATGTCACCGGGGATCTCGAATCCAGAATTCGCGCAGCGCGCATTCTGGTGGTGGACGACAATCCCGACCAGCTTGACTTGATCGCAGTCATGCTGAGCAGGCAGGGTTATCCCAACGTGGAATTGACTTCTGATCCCACATCGGTGGCGTCCGCTTACGCGTCCCGGCCGTATGACTTGATATTGCTCGACATGGAAATGCCGGTTATGAATGGCATTGAAGTCATGCGCCAGTTGAAAGGCGAGCTGCGGGGCGGCTTCATGCCGGTGATTGTATTGACTGCACACGAAGGCGCCGACGTGCGTCTGCTGGCGTTGCAGGAAGGCGCGCGCGATTATATTGCCAAGCCGTTTGTGGCCACCGAGTTCGCGCACCGCATACACAACCATCTTGAAGTAAGCATGCTCTACCGTGAACGCGAGATGCAAAATGAAATCCTCGAGATCAAGGTCGCCGAACGCACCCAGGAATTAAAAGAATCGCAGGCGGAAATTCTGCGCCGTCTCGCCAAAGCCGGTGAGTTTCGGGATACCGACACCGATAACCACGTGACGCGCGTCAGTCACAGTTGCCGTGCGCTGGCGCGGGCAGCCGGGATGGATCAGCATGGTATGGAAATGATCTACATGGCCAGCCCGCTACACGACATCGGCAAGATTGGTGTCGCGGATCACATACCGCTGAAGAAGGGGCGCCTGAGTGAGGCGGAGCAGGTGATCATGCGCCAGCACGTTCAATATGGCGTCGCGATGCTGGGTAATCACCCCGCGCCGGTGCTGCAGGTGGCTTGCACTATCGCGCAGAATCACCATGAAAAGTGGGATGGCAGTGGCTACCCGAACGCGCTCGCGGGCATGGCTATTCCGATTGAAGCGCGCATCGTTGCCATTTGCGATGTGTTCGATGCCTTGACCTCGGTGCGGCCGTACAAGGTGGCATGGACGGTAGAATCCGCGATTGAATTTTTACAACACGAGGCGGGGCAGCATTTCGACCCGCATCTGGTCGGATTGTTTGTGAAAATATTGCCCGAAATTCTGACCGTCCGCGAGCGCTTTCGCGATCCGGGGGATATGCCTGTTGCGCCGCCACAGCGCGCTTAGGCGCCGCGCCGGCCGCGGTATGCGAAAGTCCGTGCGCTCACATCAGTGGGCATTCAACCCCTGGCTGGCATCGATCAAGGCTTGAGCAGGACCTTGCCGTAAACTTCGCGCGCCTCGATCAGGCGGAACGCTTCATTCACATCTTCAAGCGGCAGTTCACGGTCGATTACGGGTTTGAGCGTACCTTTCTGTATCATTTCGAAAAGTTTGCAGAGGTCTTCGCGCATCCAGCCGTTCGAACCCAGAATGCGCAGCTCGAAGGTCCAGATGTAACGAATGTCCTCTTTAGGATCAAAGCTCGCTGTTGCACCGCAAGTCAGTAATTTTCCCTGCCGGTGCAGCACCTTTAGCGACGGCACCCAGGTGTCGCCGCCGGTGAAGTTGACCACGATATCGAGGCCGCCGGTAAAGTGTCGCCGATGCGGCTTGCTGAATTTTTCGTAGGTCCACTTGACGAAATCCTGCTTGGTGTAGTCGAGCACATGGTCGGCGCCCAGTGCCTTCAGGCGCGCGAGCTTCGAATCGGAACTGGCGCAGGCGATCACCTCCGCGCCCACTGCTTTGGCGAGTTGCACGCAGCCGGTGCCCACGCCGCCGGAGGCGCCCAGTATCAGCACCTTGTCGCCGCTTTTCACTTCGCCAATGGTGTACATCATGCGCAGTGCCGTGCCGTACGCCACCGGCAGGCAGGCTGCCTGTTCATAGGACACATCATCGGGCAAGCTCACCAGATGGTGCGTGGGGACCTTGCAGTACTCGGCAAGCCCGCCGTGCCACATTTCGCCGATTAGCCCGCCCGGCCCGGCGCGATCCACCGGGTCGACCAAGACGCGCTGACCGATTTTCCAGTTTTTGACATTGGAACCGACCGCCGCGATGTCGCCGGCGAAATCGAGGCCCATGATGCAAGGCATGGGCACCTTGATGCCGGGCATGCCGCGCCGGGTAAAGACATCGTGGTAGTTGAGCGTGGTCGCCCGCACTCGCAGCACCACGTCATCCGTGCCCGGCACCGGATCGGGAAAATTCTTGTCGATTTGAATTGACCCTGGTCCGCCGTGCTGATGAATCACTGCTGCCTTCATAAAATCTCCTCTGAATATGCGTTAGCGCGCGCCATCGTCAGGCCTGCACTGCAGCAGCTTGCCAATGGCTGCGTGCAAGTTCAGCCAGCGCTTTACGATCGACCTTGTCGGTCCCGGCCAGCGGAAACTCATCCAGAAATACCACTTGGCGCGGATGCTGGTAGGCCGGCGCATGTTCAAGCGCATAACGTTTCACCGACGCCTCATCCAACGCGCTGCCGCTGCGGCGAATGACAAAGGCGAACGGTTTCTCGTGCTTCAGTTCGTCCGGCACCGGCACCACGCAGCTTTGCATGATATCGGGATGGCGCTCCAGCATCGATTCTACCTCGCCGGGAAATATGTTCTCTCCGCCGCACACAAACATGTCATCGGCGCGGCCCACGAACCAGTAGGCGCCCGCCGCGTCACGCCGGAATATGTCCCCCGAGAAATACCAGCCGTCCTGGCTCAGCACGCTGCGTGTTTTTTCAGGCAGATTGAGATAACCACGCATCATCGCCGGCGTGCGTATGTGGAGCACACCTTCGTCGGCTTCCTGTCCCCCGGCATTGAGGATGCGTACCTCGACGCCCGGTTGCGGCCAGCCTAACGCGAGATCGGGTTTTGCCCGTCCGTCGGGATGCGCGCCGAACATCACCGCACCCGCTTCGGTAGTGCCGTAAACGATCGACACCACCGAACCGGGAAATTCGGCTTTGACGTTATCGATCAGTTTCTGCGTCACCGGCGCTGAACCCATCCGCACCAGCTTAACAGTAGAAATATCGGTCGCGGCGAGCAGCGCCTTCTCGCGCGACACCATCGCCATCATGGTCGGCACGGCGGTCAGCCAGGTGACGCCGAAGCGGCCGATGGCCTCGATATAGCGACGGGTGTCGAACTGCGGCAGCAGCACTAGCGATGCATGTGCCGCAAACGCAAACTTGCTGGTGCCCAACCCGTTCATGTGAAACAGCGGCGCTGCCACCAGCAACCGATGCCGGTCGAGACCAGCGCCGCTCAAGCGCGCCTTGACACCCCACAGGTGTGCGCGGTGTGACAACGGCACACCCTTGGGGCGGCCAGTCGAACCGGAGGTGTACAGCACCATTGCTGTTTCATCCCCTTGCGGATGGATGGCCTCGAATGGTCCCGCATTGAGCAGTGCCGCAAAACCCTGCGCGCCGCTATCGTCAAAGCCGACGGTGGCAATATCGTGCGGCGCCAGGTTGCGCCGTTCACGGTCACACAACACCATGCGCGCGGCGCAATCACGCAGCACGAAGTCAATCGTGTCTTGAGGGAACTTATGATTGACAGGCACCGACACCAGGCCTGCGCGCATGGCGCCGAAGTAGGCAATCAGAAACTCGGCCCGGTTCGCCGACAAGATGGCTACGCTGTCGCCACGCCCAAGTCCTCGTGCAAGCAAGCCTCGGGCACAGGCATTCGCCAGCCGGTCGATCTCGCCATGCGTGTACTCGCGCGGCCGCTCCCAGTTGACACAATCGATCAACGCGACTTTGTCGGCGGGAAGGTTGCGGTCGAGGAGGTCGCCAAGGTTATGTGCGGGATGCATCGAAGAGTATCGTGGTTGTGCAAATAAGATTCAGGGCGCAAGGCGGCACGCAGGTTCGCAGCACTGCGCAAGCATTAGGATACCCCAAACCGTCCTGTATTCCTGCCGCGGCACATAGTATGCTGCGCCGGCGGGCTGATGTTTCATTTGCTATGGGAGATTCTGTAATGACGCTTTCTCTGCCACGCGTGGAGGTGACCCGGAAACAGGGCGTCGCCACGGTGACGATGCATGGCCACAAGTCAGTAAATCTGATTAACCGCGCCATGATGGGCGAATTGTTGGAAGCAGGCGCAGCTTTGCGCGTCGATCCAGAGCTGCGCCTGATCGTACTGACGGGGGCTGACGGGAAGGGTTTCATCGGCGGCGCTGATATCGCGGAGATGCAGGCGTTCACGCCGGAGACGGCGCGGGCGTTCATCACCCAGCTGCACGCCGTCTGTCACCTGTTCCGCGCCCTGCCAGTACCCAGCATCGCGCGAGTGGACGGGCCGTGCCTGGGGGCAGGGATGGAGCTGGCCGCAGCGTGCGATCTGCGCCTGGGATCAACAGCCAGCCGCTACGGCATGCCGGAAGTGCAGGTAGGATTGCCGTCGGTGATCGAGGCGACGCTATTGCCGGGGCTGATCGGCTGGGGTCACACCCGCGAACTGTTGTATCGAGGGCACGTCATCGACGCCAGCGAAGCGCAGCGTATCGGATTTCTGCAGCGCGTCGCGCCCGGCGCGGGTCTGGACGCCGCAATGCAGCCCTGGGTGGACGACATCCTGCGCGCCGACCCCGCCGCCATTCGCACGCAAAAGCGCCTGATCGAAGGTTGGCTCGACACCAGTATTGGCGCCGGCATTCAGGCCAGCATCGACGCGTTTGGTGCGACGTTCCTGAGCGATGCGCCCAATAAGCGACTGAGAGCGTTTTTCGACGGCAGGAAGAAGAAGTAACGCTGGATGCACGCCTGGTATTCGAGGTTTGGTTGCAAAGTCCTGTCCAGGAGTCAGTATCGCGAAGCGTCTTCGCGACGACCTGCTGCCAGCACCCAGCGCGCTATTTCTGCCATTGCGTCCCGCGCGCAGGAATCAGACCACTTTCCAGACACTGTGCTCCACGCGCTTAATTAAAGTACTGTCCGGCAAGGTACAAATTTGCGGCTCAGATCGGGGCGCGCTTGCCGTATGCGCGAGGTCCAGGATTTGGGCAGTGCCGTAAGCCTGCCACATGAAATCTGGTAAATCGTTGCCGGGTGTGATTAGACGCAGCAACCGACCGTCATTGGGCCCGCGTTGTGCGAGGCGCGGCAGATCCAGCGCTACTCCAGCTTTCTCCGGCACGCAGAAAACCCAATCCAGCGTAACGACAGAGGGATTTGGCGACGCCGCGGCGGGTGGCCCCGGATTACCGCAGATCTCGAATAGCGGGCGTTCGAACCTGCGGCATAGTTTGCGCATGCCTGCGCGTATGGATTCAAAATCGACGCTCGCGGCGCGCACCGCCATGTCGGCGTGATGGCCGGCAACGTCTTCGAATTGATGTTCCCAAATCACATCCGGCAAATCAGCGGCGCCTGCGGTGCGCGCCAGCACGCGGCCGCGCGCAATCCCGATGTTTTGTCTGACGTCGCATGCGCGCAGACGTTGCCTCAGCACCGCGTCTTCCAAGCCTGCACCGGCGTAGTAGAAGTTGAAGGAGACTATCATGTAGAGATTCCTCATGGCCGCGCCCCGGCGCGGCGTATTTGATTATTGGGGCTCGATGCCTGCCGCTTTGACGATCTTCCCGTACTTCACCAGATCATCCCTGAGAAAACGCGCGAACGCCTCAGGTTTGCTGTCGGCGGGTTCGATGTTGAATTGCGCCAGGGCCTGGCGCGTCTCCGCCTGACGGACGCCGTCGCGCACAGTTTCGTAAAGACGGGCGAGGATCGGTGCGGGCAGGCGCGCCGGACCGTACAGGCCATACCAGCCTATCGCTTCAAAACCTTTGAGGCCGCTTTCGTCCATCGTCGGCACCTCGGGCATCTGATCGAACCGTTTGACGCCGGTATAGGCCAGCGCGCGCAGCCGGCCGCTCTTGATGTGAGGGATAGACCCCGCGCCGGAAGCGAACATGAGCGGCATCTGCCCGCTGATTACGTCGATGATGGCCGGACCTCCGCCCTTGTACGGCACGTGCGTGATTTTGACGCCAGCCCTCTGGTTGAACATTCCTGCTGCAAGATGCGTCAGATTGCCGACACCGGCCGACGCATACGCGAGCTTGCCGGGCGCAGCCCGCGCAAGCTCGATGAGTTGCGGCACCGTGCGCGCGGAGAACGTCGGCGTGACAATCACCATCAGACCGCCAGTGGTCACAAAACATGTGATCGGGGTAAAGTCAGCCAGCGTGTCGTAAGGCAGCTTGCGGTAGATGTGCGGATTGATGGTGTGACTGCCCGAAGTCATCAGCAGCGTGTAGTCATCGGGTGTTGCGCGCGCCACGATCTCGCCGGCAAGCAAGCCGTTCGCCCCCGCGCGATTGTCGGCCACTATTTGCTGCCCGAGCATTACGCTTAAGCGTGTTGCGAGTATGCGGGCGATCGCGTCCGGTCCGCTCCCCGAGGTAGACGGCACGATCAGCCGGATCGGGCGCTCCGGATACGCGCCGTTGACCAGACCCGGCGCGGCAGTGAGGAGCAATGAAATTGCGAGGCGTTTGATCACGGTGTGTACTCGTCGTTTGGTTATCGAATTCATGGCAGCACCTCCACGTGGCCGGTCGCCACCTATCATTCTTCGAAAAAATAAACTGTAGCACCGCACGCGTGTTCAGGGGCGACCCAGATGCCGTCATCCATCCCGCTGCGTACTTCGACGCCGATATGATCGAGTTTGACTGAAGTGTTCATGAACGCAGCTTGTCCTCTACCAAGTGCATGACGAATCCGCCGGTATCGTGTGGCCCGATCCACGCGCCATGACGCGAGGTTCCAACCGCTACGCCACGGCTTTTGAACAGATCAAGCGTATGCGCAAAATCATGAAAACCGAGCGTGATTGCATGCATGCCTGAACGCGGGTCAAACCCGTAGACGCCGGCAAAGGCATCGCTGCGCATGATGTGTATAGCGCCACGGCCGGGCAACTGTGCGCTGATGAAGCCGTCCGCCCGTGCGACAACAGCCGCGCCAAGCGCATCCATGCGCGGCATCAACACCGACGGATCGTCGGCAACGAAAGTGACGGCCTTGAGTGCGCATGCGCCGTTCTCGTGCTGCTGATAGCGCGGCTGCCACAGAAAATCCGGCGTCTGATGCTCGATCAGGAGATAACGCGCCTCCGGCCAGACCTCGTCGCGGCTGAAGATGTTGCGAAAGCGCATCGCGCGCTGTTCGCCATCGACATCGAGCATGCGTTCGCGGGGCACTGGCGGCAGCAGCGCATGCGTGCGGGCAGACAGGATCACATGCGCGGATTGCGCGTCATCACAGCGCAGCGCCAGTATATGCAGCCCCTCGTTTTTTGCGATAAATCCAGCCCACGGGTTGAACGCGGCGGGATCGACAACACCGATCAGTTCAAGATAGGTATCGCGCAGTATGGCGCAACGGTTTGCCGTGGCCCATGGGTGAAATCCCTCGCGGCCGGGTACTGCGCCGCGCTGCCGGCTCACCGGCGTGAGACGAAAACCGAGATGCTCCCAGCGCGCAGCTGCGCTAGCGAATGCGCTGACGATGCATCCCGCGTGGTCGAGGTCGAGCGGCAGCGCAGCCGCCGTAGGCGCCGGAGCATTATGTTTCATGTTGGGATTGATGCTGCTGCCTGCCATAGCCCGGCCGCCTTTTGCCTGAGTCCTTTGCGGTCGACCTTGTTGGGACCGGCGAGTGGAAGCGCATCAACGAAACATACCCCGCGCAGATGCTGGTAGGCCGGTGCATGCTCGAGCGCATAGGGCTTAACGTCATCCTCCGACAACGTGCTGCCGGCTTTCGCGACCACGAATGCAAACGGCTTCTCGCCTTTGATCTCGTCGGGTACCGGCACCACGCACGCCTGCGTGGTCTCCGGGTGCCGCTCAAGCAGTTGCTCGACTTCTCCGGGAAAGACGTTTTCGCCACCGCACACAAACATTTCGTCGGTGCGTCCAACACAAAAATAGGCGCCATCGGCATCCCGGCGAAAGACATCGCTGGAAATGTACCAACCGTCTGGCCTGAGGACCTCACGTGTCTTTTCGGGCAGCTTCAGATAGCCGCTCATGTTGGCCGGCGTGCGCTGCCACAGCACGCCTTCTTCGGCATCGCGGCCTTGCGCATCGACCAGCCGCAGCTCGACATCCTCGAACGGCCAGCCGATCGAGGTTGCCGGCAGCTTGCGGTCGGGCCGCAGGCCGCAGATGACCGGTCCGGATTCAGTGGTGCCGTAGCTGTTCATCACCAGCGCCTGCGGGAACGTCGCTTCGACTGCATGCCATAGTTTCAGCGAAATCGGCGCCGATCCCATGCGTATCGTGGCGACCGTGGAGCGGTCCGTACTCTCGATGAGGTCTTTCTCGCGCAGGCACATCGCGTACATCGGCGGCACGCCCGTCAGCCAGGTGCAGCGAAAACGTTCGATCGCCTGCAAAAAGCAACGGGCATGGAATTCCGGCATCAGCACTTCGCTCGCGCCCGACGCAATCACGAACAAGGTTGTGCACAGGCCATTCATGTGGCAAAGCGGCGCCGCAACCAGCAGGCGCTGCGCGTTAAACGGCGCGCCGCGTTTCATGCGTGTGCGCATGGCCCACAACTGGCCCTCGTGACTGAGCGGCACGCCCTTGGGCACGCCGGTCGAGCCCGAGGTATACAGTACCCTCGCAGTTTCGCCGGCACGCGGCCGTATGGCTTCAAATTCGCCGCGGTCGAACAGTGCCGTGAACGCTCCGGCGTCGTCGAAATCCGTGACCGGAATACCCACCGGCACCAGGCTTCGGCGCGCGGCATCACACATGACATGTTTCACCGACGCGTGCTGCAACACTTATTCGATGGTTGCGCGGGGAAACTTGTGGCTGAAAGGCACCGCCACCAGACCCGCGCGTGCGATGCCGAGAAATGAAATGACGAACTCTGCGCGATTGGCCGACAGAATTGCCACCGCGTCGCTGCGAGCGAGCTCGCGCTTGAGTAACCCGCGTGCGACCGCATTTGCGGCGTCCTCGATGTCACGATGGCTGTAGAGGCGCGGTTTTTCCCATTCGAGGACATCGATCAATGCGATACCTTCGCCACCGATGCGGTCGTCGTGGAGCGCGCCAAGATTGTATGCCTGAGTCATTTACTGTTGTGTCAGCACGACCGTGCACCCGCTTTGCATCCGTAGGTGGTTTGCCAAGCTGATAATTGATGGTGGGCGGTACTGGGATCGAACCAGTGGCTTCCACCGTGTGAAGGTGGCACTCTACCGCTGAGTTAACCGCCCGGAAGAGACATTTCAAAGCTGCTATAACTTCCCTCACCCCCGACCCCTCTGCGCCGCTTCCAGCGTGCCCTGGTCCCGGCGGGAGATTCGAGATTTCCGCTCCTGATGGAACGGAAATACAGATGAGGTTGGGCAAGGATTTTACCACTGCTGCGCTTATCCCGCCAATTCGTGTGTTGAGGCTACAGCTATAATCTCTCTTTGCAACCAGATACGTTACAGCGAGGAGCCGCGTGGCTAAAAATATCACGGTGATCGGCGCCGGCATAGTCGGTATCGCCACCGCCAGTTACCTGCGGCGCGACGGACATACGGTGACGGTGGTCGATATGCGGCCGCCGGGTGAATATTGTTCATTCGGTAATGCGGGCATTCTGAGTCCGGGTTCATGTGTGCCGCAAGCGCTGCCGGGTGTACTGTCCAAGGTGCCGGGGTATTTGTTCGATCCGCTGGGGCCGCTGGCGATACGCCCCGGTCACTTTCTGAAAGCGCTGCCGTGGTTTTTGCGGCTGGTCGCCGCGTCGCGGCTGTCGCGTGTGGAAGCCATCGCCGACGCATTGCGTCCGCTGTTACAGCAAACCTTCGACGCCTATGAACCGCTGGTCCGGCAGGCGCAGGTTGCGGACTTGATTCGGCAAACGGGTTATGTGGTGGCCTACGCGACGCGTGCCGGTTTGCAGAAAGACGCTCTGCCGTGGCGGTTGCGGCGTGATCGCGGCGTGTTGATGCAAGACCTCGACGCCGCCGGCATCCGGCAAAAAGTGCCGCAACTCGGCGGCCATTACGAAGCAGGGCTTTACCTGCCGGAGCAGGGTTATGTGACCAATCCGGAGCGGCTGACGAAATCCCTCGCGGCGCAATTTCAAAAAGATGGCGGCACCATCGTGCAGCGCAAGGTGCTGGATATCGAAGTGTCGCCCGACGGGCCGCGTGCACTGGTGACCAACGCCAGTAATATGGCGCTGCAGACGCTGGTGATTTGCGCCGGCTCACACTCGCATGAATTCACCGCGATGCTGGGCGACCACGTGCCGCTGGAGGCGGAGCGCGGCTACCACGTGACCTATTCCGATCCGAATTTTACGTTACCGATGCCGGTATTTCTGCCACAGCAAAAGGTTTTTGTGACGCCGATGGAGATGGGATTACGGATTGCCGGGCAAAGCGAGTTCGCGGGCAATGACGCCGAGCCGAATTACGCGCGCGCGGAGGTGCTGGCGCTGCACATGCAAAAAGTGTTTCCGGGCATCAGCGATGTTGACGCAACAAAATGGATGGGCCGGCGGCCGTCGCTGCCGGATTCATTACCGGTGATCGGAGCGGCGTCCCGGATGCCCAACGTGTGGTACGCATTTGGTCACGGCCATGTGGGCTTGTGCGGCGGCGCGCCCACCGGGCGTGCGATCGCTGACTTGATAGCCGGCCGGCCGCCGAGCTTGGACCTGCATCCGTTTCGGGTGACGCGGTTTTGATGTCGGAACCGGTGCGTCCTACACGGGCTTAAACATCAATTGACAGGATGGAGCTTTTATCCTGTGCATCCTGTTAATCCTGTCGAAATATTGTTGGGGTTGGCAAGCGCGCCCTACTCGGCAATGCGTGCGGTCGCACCCGTCGCCGCTGACGCCAATATCGCTTCCAGCACTGCGACGTTGTGCTGCTCGTCACCACCGGCCACCGCCAGTGCGCGTTTTTCTTTCACCGCATCGGCAAAGTTTTCCAGCTCTGCGCGCTCGGTGCTGGTATCGGCAAAGCGGATGGTCTGCGGCTGCGGATGCATGTAGGGGTTCGCAGGATCAAAAAAACAGGTGCGCAACTGCCAGGTGGTCAAATGCTGCACATCGCCGGCTTCCATCCAGCCTTTGGCGCCGAGCACCTGCAGCCGCCATGTTTCAGCGGTGGCGATCACGGTGCTCAGGTACGCGGTGGCGTTGCTCCTGAATTTGAACAGCATGGAGGTGGTGTCGTCAGTACCGTAATCGAGCGCGAGGCGCGAACTTTGCGCATGCACGGTGTCGATTTTCCCGGCAAGGTAGAGCATCGCATCGAGTACATGCACGCCGCGCCCGGTCATGCCACCGGCGGGGCCTTCCTCGGGATTCTGCCGCCAGTGTTCACGGCCCACGCGATACACGCTGGGGCCATTGAAATTGCCTTCCATGTGCAGCAGCTTTCCCAGACGGCCGTCCGCGATAGCGCGTTTCATCTCCTGCAATGCAGGTTGAAAGCGCCAGTTGTAGCCGACCGCCAGCGTCACGCCGGCATCGCCACAGGCGCGCAACGCGGCTTTCGCGCTTGCAGAGGTGAGTGTGAAAGGCTTTTCGGTGAACACCGGCCTGCCGGCTTTGGCGCAGGCAATAATCTGCTCGGCATGTGCCGTGTGCGGCGTGGCGAGAATGATCGCTTCCACTTGCGGATCGGCCAGCGCTTTATCGAGACTATCCACCAGCGGAAAACCCTTTGCAGTCGCGTACTCGCGCGCATTTTGCGGGTGGCGCAGCACTCCCATCACGACACGAATTTTGTCGCTCTTGCCGTGAATGCTGTTGACCAGATTTTGTCCCCAGCGGCCGAGGCCCACGATGGCGGCGTTAAGCATAATAGTTATGTAAGGTATTGTTTTTAAATAGTTTTATTCCGCTACAGCACCTGACCACGGCGACATTACATCACTGATGCCGTAGTGCTCGCCATCTGCGGCCTGATACACGCTGCTGGGACAGGCGAAGTTTGTCGGGTAAACCGCGAGTTCCGTAAGGCTCAGCGGAAACTCGGCTTTGAGCTTTTGGATGATCGCCTCGGGCATGCGTGGATCGATACCCACGAAGTCACCTCCGCTGGCATCGATGCGTGGATGGTGAAAAGCCTCTTCGAGGCTCAGGCCGTGATCGATCATGAACGAGGTCAGTTGCAGCACCGCCGGAAATATTTTGCGCCCGCCCGATGCGCCGATGGCAAACCATGCTTTGCCATCCTTGTGCGCGATCACCGGACACATATTGGTGAGCGCGCGTTTGTTGGGCGCGAGCGAATTGGGTGTTCCGGGACGCGGGTCGAACCACATGATGCCGTTGTTCATGAGTATGCCGGTTTCCGGCAGCACCACTTTGGAGCCGAACACCGACAGCAACGTTTGCGTGTGCGCCACCATATTGCCTACACTATCCACTACATTGAAATGCGAGGTGCACGCCGGGTCGCGATGATCACTATCGTCGCCCATGGTGGAAAGCCGCGCCGCAAATGCTTCACGCAGCACTCTGGCGTAGGCGAGGAAGGCATCGGCATCGGGTACACCCGCCTTGAAATGGAGGCCGCGCAGATTATCCAGCGTGCGCAGCATCGACGGCCCGGCGGTAAGATTGGGCGCGAGCGCCAGTTGCGCGCCGTGATACTCAGTGTTGATGGGGTCAACGACGCGCGCGTGATAGTGCTGCAGATCCTCAGCACTGAGTATGCCACCCATCGCCTTGATGTCTTTGGCGATGCTGTGCGCAATTTCACCTTCGTAATAGTCGCGCGGGCCGGCCTCGGCGAGCCTGCGCATGGTTTTCGCCAGGCCCTTGAGCTGCAGGCGCTCGAGCGTTGCACCTGCTGCGGTTACCGGTGGAAATCCGCCTGGCAAATACACGTTGGCGGCGCTCGGATACCGCGACAGTTCCTTCGCGGTGATCGCGATTTTCAAAGTGAGATACCAGTCGACTGCCATGCCTTGCTCGGCGAGTGCGATGGCGGGTTGAATCACTTCGCGGAACTTGAGTTTGCCAAATTTTTCCAGCGCCAGTGACAGGCCCGCGATATGGCCGGGCACGGCGATGGAATGGGGACCGTGCACGTTGCGGTCATCCTTGACTGTCGGCCACGTAAACAAGTCGCTGGTAAAGCCACCCACCAGTGGAAAATCCGCTGGATTCAAAGCGCGCGGCGAGACCGGTCCGAAATCAACCACCTGCACCCGTTTTTCCTTCGCCAGATACACCAGCATGAAACCCACGCCGCCAAGACCGCTGTTCCACGGCTCAACCGCTGCAAGGGCCAGGCCGGTGGCGACTGCGGCATCCACAGCATTGCCACCGGCCTTGAGCATTTTGATGCCCGCTTCGCCGGCGATGCGATTTTGCGTAGCGACAATACCGCCGCGCGAGCGCGCAACGGGTTTACGCACATTCCAGTTCTGGACGAGGTGTTCCATTTTGGGCGTGAGGCGAAAAGAGTAAGGGGTGAGGCGTTTTGATATGATCTCATTAGCGCGACTGACTCACAACTCCTTCCCCCTCACCCCAAACAATGCATATTGTTTGCTTAACCTTCGATTTCGACGGCCTCTCCGGCTTTATTTCACGCGGACAGGCGGGGCCGTCGTGGATTTCGCGCGGCGAGTTTGGCCCGCGCGTGGGTACGCCGCGCCTGATCGAGCTGTTCCGCAAGTACGATATCCTGACATCGTGGTACGTGCCGGGACACACCATCGAAACGTTTCCCGCAGCAGTGACTGCCGTGATCGCCGCCGGACACGAGCTGGCGCATCACGGCTGGACGCATCGTCCGCCGGCCAGTTTGAGCGCGCAAGATGAGGAGCGCGAGCTCGTGCGCGCCAACGAGGCGATCAGGAAAATCTGCGGCCACTACGCGCGCGGCTATCGTTCGCCGTCGTGGGATTTGTCGCTGCACTCGGTAAAACTTTTTTTAAAATACGGGTTTGCCTACGACAGCAGCATGATGGGCGGCGACTACACGCCGTACTACGCGCGGCAAGGCGATGTGATCGAGCTGGAACAGCCTGCAAAATTCGGCACGCAAAGCACGCTGGTGGAAATGCCCATACACTGGTCTACCGACGATTCGCCGCATTACGAATTCGTGCGTGCCGAAACGTCGTTGCGGCAAGGGCTGAAAAACGCGCATCACGTCGAGCAAAACTGGGTGGATGATTTTCGTTATATGCGCGAGACCGTGGGATGGGGTGTGTTGACGTATACCTGCCACCCATTTATCAGTGGGCGCGGGCATCGCATGATGGTGCTGGAACGCATGATTCAGCAATTGAAAAATGAAGGCGCGGTGTTCATGCGTGTGGATGAGGCTGCTGATGAATTCCGGCGCCGGCAGCCGCAGCGATGAAGCAGCGGCAAAAAGCGTAACCAGACACTATTTTACCCATCGCGTAGAATGCGCGCTTTTCTTCGGGCCGCATCATGACTCGCACCCGCTTCGCTCCCAGCCCTACCGGCTACCTGCACATTGGCGGCGCTCGCACCGCGCTTTACTGCTGGGCGTTTGCCAAAAGATACGGCGGCGCCTTCGTGCTGCGCGTTGAGGACACCGACCGCGAGCGTTCCACCGACGCCTCGGTGCAGGCCATAATGGACAGTATGCGGTGGCTGGGCCTCGATTATGAAGGCCCGTATTTCCAGATGCAGCGGCTCGCACGCTATCGGCAGGTTGCCGACGAATTGTTGCGCAGCGGCCACGCCTATCCGTGTTACGCCACCAGGGAAGAACTCGACGCCATGCGCGAAGCGCAGCGTGCGCGCAATGAAAAGCCGCGCTACGACGGCCGCTGGCGGCCAGAGAACGCGCAGCGTACGGGACTGGCGCCGGCGGCAGGCGTTGAGCCGGTCATCCGTTTTCGCAACCCGGATAGTGGTGCAGTGACCTGGAATGATGTGGTCAAAGGCCCGATCACCATCGCCAACGGCGAACTGGATGACCTGGTGATCCTGCGTGCGGATGGCATACCCACCTACAACTTCGGCGTGGTGGTGGACGATATCGATATGCAGATGACGCACGTGATTCGCGGCGACGACCATGTGAATAACACGCCGCGGCAGATCAATATTTACCATGCGCTGGGCAAGACGCTGCCGCTGTTCGGCCATGTGCCGATGATATTGGGGCAGGACGGCGAGCGGCTTTCAAAACGCCACGGCGCGGTGAGCGTGATGCAGTATTGCGACGAAGGGTTTTTGCCGGAAGCGCTGGTAAATTACCTTGCGCGGCTGGGCTGGTCGCACGGTGATAATGAGAAATTTTCACGCGAGCAACTGGTGCAATGGTTTGATTTCGAGCACATTAGCGGCTCGCCCGCGCGTTTTGATCCGGGCAAATTGCGCTGGCTGAATCAGCAATACATGAAACAGGCGGACAACCAGCGCCTGGCGGAACTTGCGCAGCCGTTTCTGGAGCGCGACGGCTGCGCAGTTACCAGGGGGCAGGGTGCGCCGCTGGCGAGCGTGGTGGGACTGCTTAAGGAACGTGTTTCAACGATAGTGGAACTCGCGGATGCTGCGGTATATTTTTACCGCGCGCCGGAGCCTGCCGCCGCATTGAAACAGCAGCACTACGCCGCTGATGTCAAACCCGCACTGGTGGATTTGCACTCAAGTCTGGCAGCCATTGCATGGAACCGCGCCACGATCAATGAGGCGATCAGGGCAGTCGTGGCCGAACACAAACTCAAAATGCCCAGGCTGGCGATGCCGCTGCGTGTAATGGTCACCGGCACGGCGCAAACGCCCTCGATAGACGCAACGCTCGAGCTCATCGGCCGCGACCAAGTGCTGGCACGCATGGCGCAACAGTTGCAGGCGTTTACGGCATAAAGGTTTTGCGATTTTTTGCATTACAATCTGCCTGGTTGACTGGTGCGATTCACGCAACCATGTTATGAAGCAAAAGGCGCAGGACAGATTTGCAAAGGAAGAGCGTTGGTATTTAAGCCGCTAAAGGATAAACGCCATGACAGAACTCAAGGCGGAGTTGCTGACGCAGAAAGCTATCGAAGAATTGTTGCGCGACGCGATGCGCCGGCGCGCGGCACGGGCGTTCCTCTCCAATGCGCAGCAGGTGGCTAAAGCGAAGATCCCGCCGATGAGCGAAGAAGATATCCAGGCTGAGATCGACGCGGTTCGCAAGGCCCGGCGTCCGGTGCGTGCGCATCGTCGCTGACACCAATTCCATTGGAGGACTTCATGACCACGCTTGAACTGACGCTGAATCTGCCTGACGAGCTGGCGAACCAGGCGCAGGCTGCGGGCCTCTTGAACTCCGAGGCGATCGAGAATCTTTTGCGCGAGCAGTTGTGCAAGCGGGCCGGTGAGGAGCTGCGGGCGATGCTCAATAAAGTCAGCGCATCAAACGAACCGCCGATGAGCGAGGACGAGATCCAGGCCGAGATCAATACCTATCGCGCCGAGCGCCGCGCTAAGCGCGGCACGGCTTCGTGAGGGTGGTGCTCGACACCAATACTGTGGTGTCCGGGTTTTTGTGGGATAACGCGCCGCGCGCGCTCATCGAGGCGGCGGTTGATGCGATGATTGTGAAGAATCAGGTGGCTGGCGCGTTGGAGCGGGTGAACAGGCCAGCCGCAAAAGGAAGGAAAGGCAGCGCCCGTGTGCGCCGTTAAACCGGCCAGTACGGCGCAGCGGCTCGCACACGCGGGGTGGTAACGCCATGAGTGAGCAGGTCGCTTATGATTTCGAGTGGGATGCCATCAAAGCGCTCGCCAATGCGCGCAAGCATGGCGTAACCTTCGATCAGGCGGCGACGGTGTTTCTGGATGCGTTGGCGCTGATGGTGTTTGATAGGAGACACAGTGCGTATGAGGCGCTGGTTCACGCTGGGCTTTGACGCAAGCGGTGTGTTGTTGGCGGTGTCGCATACGTTTGCGGCGGCCGCAACAGCGCGTAGCCGCGTGCGGTTTATTTCGGCGCGGCCGGCGACCAAACGCGAACGGCAGTTTTGACTGATGGTGACTGAAAGAACTACGCCCGTAGCAGCGGGCGTGGGTGTGTGCTTCTCTTTTTTAAGGGTGATCGAAAATCAAATCGACTCCAGTACCTTTCGTTAAAATAGAAGATACAGACCACGGCTTAAAGCCGCTAAAGAAGATAAGCATGAGCGCAATCGAACCGGGGTTGATCGAGAAATTGCAGAAGCTGCCGCCGCAGCGCCAGGCGGAGGCGAGGGATTTTGTGGAGTTTCTGGCCGCGCGCGAGGACCGCGCCGCCGCCGCCGCGCGTC
>CAMBCF010000056.1 GCA_945864585.1 Bordetella parapertussis
TTGCAGACTGCGGCGGGGCGCAGGAAGCATCACGACGGCGTTTTGTTCAAAGCGCCGCACAAGCTCGACATGCAGCACCTGGTGCCCAGCGCAACGGAATCGGCGCAAGGTTATACCACCCATACCTTTGCGGTGGAGAAGTTGCGCCGTCGCGAGGGATTTAATCTCACGGATAAGGGCACCGATCTCAAGGGGGCGCTGGATCAGGCGCACTACTGCATTTGGTGCCATGAGCAAGGCAAGGATTCCTGCTCGAAAGGTCTGCTGGAGAAAGGCGCCAGCGGACGCGGCACGGCGTCATTCAAGAAAAGCCCGTTCGGCGTGGCGCTCGCCGGTTGTCCGCTCGAAGAAAAGATTTCCGAGTTTCACAAGGCCAAGTCCGAAGGCTATGCACTCGGCGCGCTCGCCATCATCACCGTCGATAATCCGATGGTGGCGGCGACAGGTCACCGCATTTGCAACGACTGCATGAAGTCGTGCATCTATCAAAAGCAGGCGCCGGTGGATATCCCGCAGGCGGAGACGCGCACCCTGAAAGACGTGCTGGAATTGCCATGGGGCTTCGAGATCTACAGCCTGCTGACGCGCTGGAATCCGCTCAATTTGCGCAAACCTTATCCACAAGCGCCCAGCGGCAAGCGTGTGCTGATCGCAGGCATGGGGCCGGCAGGGTTTTCGCTGTCGCATTATTTGATGAACGACGGGCATACCGTGGTCGGAATTGACGGTTTGAAAATCGAGCCGCTGCCGGCGAAATTTTCCGGCGTGGATGCGCATGGGCAGCGCACGCCGTTCATGCCGATCCGCGATATTCGCGATCTGTATGAGCGGCTCGACGAACGCATGATGGCCGGCTTTGGCGGCGTGGCGGAATATGGCATCACTGTGCGCTGGGACAAAAACTTCTTAAAAATCATAAGGTTACTGTTAGAACGTCGTGAGCAGTTTGCGCTTTTCGGCGGCGTGCGTTTCGGTGGCACCATCACCGCCGATGAAGCCTTCGCGATGGGCTTTGATCACGTGGCGCTGGCCATCGGCGCGGGACGGCCCACGGTGCTCGATATGCCGAACGGTCTTGCGCGCGGCGTGCGCACGGCCTCGGATTTTCTGATGGCGCTGCAACTCACCGGCGCGGCCAAAACCGATTCCATCGCCAATATGCAATTGCGCCTGCCGGTGGTGATCATTGGCGGCGGACTGACGGCCATAGACACCGCTACCGAGTCGCTCGCGTACTACCCGCTGCAAGTCGAAAAATTTCTCAAGCGTTATGAGGCGATGGCGCGCGAGCACGGCGAAATGGCGGCGCGTCTGGCGTGGAACGAAGAAGAACGTGTTATCGCCGATGAATTTCTGGCGCACGCGTGCGCGCTGCGTTCCGAGCGCATGCGCGCCGTGGCCGAAGAACGCGCGCCGCACATCGTGGAATTGCTGCAGGGGTGGGGCGGCGCAACCATTGCTTATCGCAAGCGTTTGATCGACAGCCCCTCGTACACGCTAAACCACGAAGAAGTGCACAAAGCACTGGAAGAGGGCATACGATTTGCTGAAGGGCTGACACCACTGGCTGTGGAAATCGATCAATACGGTCACGCCTGCGCGCTCAAGGTGTCGGCTCAGGCGCGCGCGCAGGATGGCACGGCCGTCGATGGCGGCGAAGAAATCGTGATGCCGGCGCACACCATACTCATCGCGGCGGGCACGCAGCCCAATACCGTGCTGGCGCGTGAAGATGCCGCTAACTTCAAGCTCGATGGCCGTTATTTCCAGGCGCATGACGCTGCGGGTAACCCGGTATCCGCCGAGAAAGGCATATCAAAACCCAGCCAGATCAACGTCCTGTTGTCGCGGCAGGCCGATGGCCGTTGCATGAGTTATTTCGGTGACGTGCATCCCTCGTTTTTCGGCAACGTGGTCAAGGCCATCGGCAGCGCGAAGCAGGGACACCCGGTTGTGAGCCGTGTACTCGAAGCCGTAACACCCGCCGCCGCAGTCAGTGATCGGGAATTTCTCGCGCACTTTAACCATGAACTGCGTGCGACAGTGCATGAGGTGAATCGTCTGACGCCGATGATTATTGAAGTGGTGGTGCATGCACCGCTGGCGGCGCGGCGCTTCCGGCCCGGTCAGTTTTACCGCTTGCAGAATTTCGAATCGAGCGCACCGAAAACCGAAGGCACGCGTCTCGGCATGGAGGGCCTCGCACTCACCGGCGCGTGGGTGGATCACGAACGTGGCCTGATTTCAACCATCGTGCTGGAAATGGGCGGCTCTTCCGATCTGTGCGTGGAATTGAAGCCCGGCGAACCTATCGTGCTGATGGGACCGACCGGTACGCCGACCGAAATACCTACGGATGAAACCGTGGTGCTGGTGGGCGGCGGGCTGGGCAATGCGGTATTGCTCTCGATAGGTCAGGCGATGCGCAAGGCGGGTAGCCGGGTATTGTACTTCGCCGGCTACAAAAAAATGCTCGACCGCTACAAGGTAGCGGAAATTGAAGCCGCAGCCGATGTGGTGGTGTGGTGCTGCGACGACGAGCCGGGCTTCACGCCGGGCCGTCCGCAGGACAAGACCTTCGTCGGCAATATCGTGCAGTGTATGCATTCCTATGCGATTGGTGATCTTGGTGTGCAACCCATCCCGCTGAAAGATGCTGACCGCATCATGGCCATAGGCTCAGACCGCATGATGGCGGCGGTGGCGCGCGCGCGTCACCAGATGTTGAAACCCTTCGTGAAAGCGCAGCACTTCGGCATCGGCTCCATCAACTCACCGATGCAGTGCATGATGAAAGAAATCTGCGCACAGTGTTTGCAGCCGCATATCGATCCTGCTACCGGCAAGACGAGCTACGTGTTCTCGTGTTTTAATCAGGATCAGCCGCTCGACAGCGTCGACTGGAACGGGCTCAATCAGCGGCTGCGTCAGAACTCGGTGCAGGAAAAGCTCACCGCCGAGTGGCTGGATCACTGCCTGATCAAGCTAGGATTGCGGGAAATGCAGCGGATTTAACCAACCAACCTGAAAAAGCGACTCATGAAACTCGGCTACTTCACCATGCCCATCCATCCGCCGGAGCGCAATTACACGCAAACGCTGAAGGAGGATCGCGAAGCGGTTTTGCTCGCGGATAAACTCGGCTACAGCGACGCGTTCATCGGTGAACACACCACGGACGTCTGTGAAAATATTCCCTCGTGCCTAGCGTTTATCGCCAGCGTCGCGCACGAGACCAGGCAGATCAGACTCGGCAGCGGCACGGTCAACCTGCCCAACAGCCATCCGGCGGCGGTGGCGGCAAATGTGGCGATGGTCGATCACATGCTTGAGGGGCGTTTTCTGTTCGGCATCGGCCCCGGAGGATTGCGCTCCGATCAGGAAGTGTTCGGCAACATCAAGAACGATCGCACCAAAATGTTTGTTGAATCGATCAATCAGATTCTTGCCATTTGGGAAGGCCAGCCGCCGTACGATATCAAGGGCGAATTCTGGAACATCAGCACGCGCGACACCATGATTCCCGGCGTAGGACAGGGCGTCATGCTGAAACCCTACCAACAACCGCATCCACCCATCGTGGTGACCGTGGTGGAGCCGTACTCCAAGGGCATCGTTGCCGCCGCCCAGCGCGGCTGGAAACCGATTTCGGCGAATTTTTTGCAGCCGAATTGGGTGGCAACACACTTTCCGGGCTACGAAAAAGGTTGCGAAACAGCAGGACTAACCGCCAACCGCCAGGATTGGCGCGTGTGCAAAAGCATTTTCGTTGCGGACGACGATGCGACGGCAAAGCGTTATGCCAAAACACGCGAAGGGCCGTATGGGTTTTATTTCTGGAACTTGCTGACCAAGCGCCTGGCTCGCGGCAGCGCCAACATCTACAAGCCGGATTTGTCGATGCCGGACTCGGCACTGACCGTGGAGTTCCTGCTCGACACGCTGGTAATTGCGGGAAGCGTGGATTCCGTTGTCGATCAAATGCTCAAATTCAGACAGACCATCGGCGATTTTGGCACGCTGCTGTACTGCGGCCATGACTGGGTAGACCCCAAGCTTGCGCGCCGCTCGATGCAGTTGATGGCGGAGGAAGTGATGCCGAGAGTGAATGCAGCGATTCGCGGGTGATCGCTACTTGTGCACGCCCTTCATCATCTTCGCCATTTCGGAGATGTTCATGGTGTGACCCCCCACGTTCATATCGCCGGGCTTCATGCCGGCGGGGCAGGGGCCGGCATATTTTGCTTCCTGCGTGGCGCTCGACTCGCTCATGCCGCCCATCGGCGGCGAAAATGTGGTGCGTGATTCGACGCGATAGGAAGTGTCATTGATAAAGGTCGCAACGGAATGCGACTTCATCACCGAAGTGCCGAGTTTGCAATCGGCTTCACCGATGAACTTGTTGCCGTCACGGCGCGTGGTGTTCTTGCTGCACTGCGCGCCCGCATGCTGGCTGAACGCCATCATTTCTTTTTGCACGGCTTCGTTGAGGCACATGGTCGTTTTGGCAGTATGACCTTGCGCACCTTTACCGGCTGCCGTCGCGGTGCTGGTTTCCCACAGGCCCGGTTTCATTTTGGGCATTTCCTGTGCAACCGCCAGCGTTGAGAAAAATCCGGCGAGTGCGATCAATGCAGTGCGCAGCATGGTATTTTCCTGTTGAGACTAAATCGCAAATAAATCAACAAACGCATTGACCGGCGTGGCCTCAAGCTTCTTCTGATCCTTGCACAATGCGTAAATCGCGGTCCGCTGCTTGTCGGCAAAGCGCCGCGCGAGGTTAGTCCTGAACTTCGCCTCCAGCAGCGGAATGCCGTCTTTGCGGCGGCGGCGGTGGCCGATAGGGTATTCCACCGCCACGTTCGCAGTCTTGCTGCCGTCCTTGAAAAACACCTGTATCGCGTTGGCAATGGAACGCTTTTTCGGATCGAGATAATCCTGCGTCCACTGTTTGTTTTCCACGCATTCCATTTTTTCGCGCAGCGCGTCCACACGCGGGTCACGCGCGACATCCTCTTCGTAATCGGCGGCAGTGAGATTGCCCTTGATGAGGCCGATGGCGCACATGTACTGGATGCAATGGTCACGATCGGCCGGATTGTTGAGCGGGCCTTTTTTATCGATGATGCGGATCGCCGATTCGTGCGTAGTGATGACGACTTTTTTGATGTCGTGCAAGCGGTCTTTAACCGCGGGGTGCAGCGTCACCGCGCATTCGACTGCGGTCTGTGCGTGGAACTCCGCCGGGAATGAAATCTTGAACAGCACGTTTTCCATCACGTAGGAAGCGTAAGCCTGCTTCAGTATTAGGGGCTGCCCCTTGAACAGCACGTCGTAAAAGCCCCAGGTCTTGGCGGTGAGGGCAGAGGGATACCCCATCTCGCCTTTGTGCGCCATCAGCGCGAGGCGCACGGCGCGGCTGGTGGCGTCACCGGCCGCCCATGATTTACGCGAGCCCGCGTTGGGCGTGTGGCGATAGATGCGCAGCGACTGGCCGTCGATCCATGCATTGGATACCGCGTTGACGATTTCGTCGTGGTTGCAGCCGAGCATGTGGGCGACGACGGCGGTGGACGCCACCTTTACAAGCACCACGTGGTCGATGCCGACGCGATTGAAACTATTCTCCAGCGCCATTACACCCTGAATTTCGTGCGCTTTGATCATGCCGGTCAACACCTCCCGCATGGTGAGCGGCTTTTTGCCCGCCGCGACCGCGTTGCGCGACAGCCAGTCTGCTGTCGCCAGAATACCGCCGAGGTTGTCCGACGGATGGCCCCATTCCGCAGCGAGCCAGGTATCGTTGAAATCCAGCCAGCGGATCATGCAGCCGATGTTAAACGCCGCGCTGACCGGATCAAGCTGGTATGAGGTGCCGGGCACTTTCGCGCCATTGGGCACTATCGTGCCGGGAACTATCGGCCCCATCAGCTTGGTGCACGCGGGGTAGGTCAAAGCCTCGAGGCCGCAGCCGAGCGTGTCCATCAGACACAGGCGCGCGGTGTTGTAGGCCTCGGCGCTTTTGATGGAATACTTTGCCGCGTAATCGGCGATGTCGGTAATTACTTTGTCGGGCTTGGGGCGGGAGTTGGATATTTGAGATGACATGGTGGTGTGAGAATAAGGGTTGGAATGCGTGAACGGGTGAACGGGTGAACGGGTAACCTCGCGCGGGTTACCCGTTCACTCGTTCACCCGTTCATTTGTTCACCGTTGAGCCAACGGCTCAAACTTGCGATTTTCCGGGCCTCTATAGAGCGCCGTAGGCCGGATAAGCTTGTTGTCCAGACGCTGTTCCATCACGTGCGCCGCCCAGCCCGCGGTGCGCGAAATAACGAATATCGGCGTGAACATCAAGGTCGGCACGCCGAGCTTGTTGTATGACACGGCAGAGAACCAGTCGAGATTCGCAAACATGGTTTTCTCGCGCATCATCACCGCTTCGATGCGGTCGGCAATGTCGAACATTTTCATATCGCCGGTGTCCTGCGAGAGCTTGCGGGCAACTTCCTTGATGATCTTGTTGCGCGGATCGCCCACGGTGTACACCGCGTGGCCGAAGCCGATGATAGTCTCGCGCTTGCGCACACGGATGATGATGTCGTTTTCCGCGTCATCGGGTGATTCGTAGCGGTTCATCACTTCAAAACCGACTTCGTTGGCGCCGCCGTGCTTGGGGCCACGCAGCGCACCAATGCCGCCGGTGATCGCGGAGTGCATGTCTGCTCCGGTGCTAGCCACCACGCGGCAGGCGAAGGTGGAGGCGTTGAATTCATGTTCGGCGTAGAGATTGAGCGAGGTGTGCATGGCGCGCACTGCCGGCGCCTTGGGTGCCGTACCGTGCAGCAGGTGCAGAAAATGGCCGCCGATGGAGTCGTCGTCAGTTTCCACCTCGATGCGCTTGCCGTTGGTGCTGTAGTGGTACCAATACAGCAGCATCGACCCAAACGAGGCTATCAGCCGGTCCGCGATATCGCGCGCGCCGGGCACATTGTGATCGTCTTTTTCGGGCAGCGCGCAGCCCAGTGCCGAGCAGCCCGTGCGCATCACGTCCATCGGGTGCGCCGCGGCAGGCAGGGCTTCGAGGACTTGCTTGACGGTGTGGGGCAATCCACGCAAGGTTTTGAGTCTGGCTTTGTAGTTGGCCAGCTCGGCGGCGTTGGGCAGTTTGCCGTGGATCAGGAGATAGGCAACTTCTTCGTACTCGCAGGTTTCGGCGATGTCATAAATGTCATAGCCGCAATAATGCAAATCGTTGCCGCTGCGTCCCACAGTACACAGCGCGGTGCTGCCGGCGGCTATGCCCGACAGGGCAACGCCTCTCTTTTCGCGGGGTATGGGCGTGTCGTTGCTGCTCATGATGGCTCCTTGATCGTAAAGACAAAAAAAGCGGATGCCCTGAGGCAGTCCGCTTTTTTTATTAAAAACAATAGTTACCCTAAAAGATGTTTGATCGCGTCACGCTCTTCGGTAAGTTCCTTGAGCGTCGCTTGCATGCGGCCACGGCTGAAGTCGCTGACCTCTATGCCTTTGACGATTTCAATCCTGCCGTCCTTGCACACCGCCGGGTAGCCGTACATCACGCCTTCAGGAATGCCGTAAGTGCCGTCGGACGCGAGTCCCATGCTCACCCAATCCCCGTCGCGCGTGCCGAACACCCAATCACGCACATGTTCAATGGCAGCGTTCGCGGCGCTGGCCGCTGATGACAAACCGCGTGCGTCGATAATTGCCGCGCCGCGTTTTTGTATGGTCGGGATGAAATCATTCTCCAGCCATTTCTGATCGTTGATCATCGGCCACACTTTTTGACCGTCCACTTCGGTGACGAAAATATCCGGGTACTGCGTCGAAGAATGGTTGCCCCATACGGTCAGCTTTTTCACGCCGGCTACAGGCTTGCGGACTTTTTGCGCCACCTGCGTGAGCGAGCGGTTGTGATCGAGGCGCATCATGGCGGTAAAGTTCGACGGCTTGAGGCCGGGCGCATTTTTCAGCGCAATCAGGCAATTGGTGTTGGCCGGATTGCCCACCACCAGCACTTTGACATCGCGGCTGGCGTTGTCTGACAGCGCCCTGCCTTGCGGCCCGAAAATCTTACCGTTGGCTTCGAGCAAATCCTTGCGCTCCATGCCGGGGCCGCGCGGTCGCGCACCGACCAGCAGGGCGACATCAACATCTTTAAACGCAAGGTTCGGATCGGAGGCCGGATTCATGCTCTGCAGCAACGGAAATGCGCAGTCGTCGAGTTCCATCATTACGCCGCGCAGGGCCTTTTGCGCTTTTTCGTCGGGAATCTCGAGCATCTGCAGAATCACAGGCTGATCTTTGCCAAGCATTTCACCGCTGGCGATACGGAACAGCAGGCTGTAGCCGATCTGGCCAGCAGCGCCGGTTACCGCCACGCGCATGGGTTTTTTCATAGTGAAACTCCTGGAGTTCGGGTCTTGAAAAATGCGCGCCGACCGCATTTGGTGTAGTCAAAAACACAACGCCGGCCGCGCGCACGAGAGCATGCAAATGAGGGGCGATGATAGCTAACCCCCATTGCGGGGTCAACTTTTACGCGGCGTTCACGCACCCTGTTCGAGCGCTTGGAGCACATGATTAGCATTACCCGCTCAGCGCAACTTAGGGTGTTGCGCGGCGCCATTTTGCTGTTCCGCAACATGCGGAAAGCTGGTAGAATTTTAAAAACCGGCGCAACTGTGGCGCAACCACGTATTCGCTGTTGTAGCAGCGTTCCCTTGTGCTTGCCAGTCTGCCGTCGAACTGACCACCGAAAGAAGTTATGTGATGCCTGCGAGCCGTCCCAAACATCTGAATTTGATGCAAATTCGCATGCCGCTGCCGGCATTTGTTTCCATTTTGCACAGAGTTACTGGTGCGATGCTGTTCCTGGTGTTGCCTGCAGTGCTGGGGTTGCTGAGTGTCAGTCTGGAATCGCAACTCTCATTCGCCTTGTTCAAGCAATTTATCGGCCATCCACTGACAAAAATTGTGCTGCTGGGTGTGCTGTGGGCTTATTTGCATCACTTTTGTGCGGGTATTCGGCACCTTGCGATGGATTTGCACCTGGGGCTTGAACTGGAAGCCGCACGCGCCAGCAGTTATGCGGTGCTCGGTGTGAGCATTACGGCCACGCTGCTGATCGGGGTGACACTGTGGTAAAGCGCGAAGTTATAGGCGCGCATTACGGCCTGCGTGATTGGCTGGCACAGCGCGTCACCGCGGTGGTGATGGTGATCTACAGCGTGATCTTTCTGGCGTTGCTGCTGAAAATGCCGCAGTTTGATTACGACAGCTGGCGTGCAGTGTGGGGCGGGTCTTTGATGCGCTACGCCACGTTATTGTTTTTGCTAAGTTTATTTTTGCATGCCTGGATCGGCATGCGCAATATATTCATGGATTACATCAAGCACAGCGGTGTGCGTTTGACCTTGTATGTGCTGGTGATCCTAGCGCTCGTCGCGTATGGCGCATGGGCCGTGCAGATTTTGTGGGGTAGGTAATGACTATAGCCAAACGACAGTTCGATGCAGTAGTGGTGGGCGCAGGCGGTTCGGGCTTGCGTGCCGCGCTGCAACTGGCGGAAGCCAATCTGAAGGTGGCAGTGCTGTCCAAAGTGTTTCCCACACGCTCGCACACGGTGGCGGCACAAGGCGGTGTGTCTGCGTCGCTGGGAAACGAAGAGCCGGACAACTGGCACTGGCACATGTACGACACCGTGAAAGGTTCGGATTACCTGGGCGATCAGGATGCGATTGAGTTCATGTGCCGCAAGGCGTGCGAAGCCGTGGTGGAGCTCGAGCACTACGGCATGCCGTTTGACCGCCTGGATAATGGGAAAATTTATCAGCGCCCGTTTGGCGGCCACACCAGTAATTATGGCGAACGCGAAATCAAGCGTGCGTGCGCGGCAGCCGACCGCACCGGACACGCCATGCTGCACACGTTGTATCAGCGCAATGTGCGCGCGCACGCCCAGTTCTTTGTCGAATGGATGGCGCTGGATTTGATCCGCAATCAGCAAGGGGATGTGCTGGGCGTGGTTGCGCTGGAAATGGAAACCGGCGAAGTGATGATCCTGCAGGCCAAAGCCACGCTGTTGGCGACGGGTGGCGCGGGCCGCATTTACTCCGCCAGCACCAACGCTTTCATCAACACCGGCGATGGCCTGGGCATGGCAGCGCGCGCGGGCATACCGCTTGAAGACATGGAGTTCTGGCAGTTTCACCCGACCGGGGTGGCTGGCGCGGGCGTGTTGATTACCGAGGGTGTGCGCGGTGAAGGCGGGTTTCTGCTGAATAAAAACGGCGAACGCTTCATGGAACGTTACGCGCCCAGGGTTAAAGACCTTGCCAGCCGCGATGTGGTGTCGCGCGCGATGGCCACCGAAATCAAGGAAGGACGCGGCGCGGGCAAGGACGGCGAATATATCCTGTTGAAACTCGATCATCTCGGTGCGGATGTCATAGATAAACGGCTGCCCGGCATTCGCGAGATCGCCAAGAAGTTCGCTAACGTGGATCCGGTGACCGATCCGATACCGGTGGTGCCTACCTGCCATTATCAGATGGGTGGCGTGCCGACGAATATACAGGGGCAGGCCGTGATGCCCGATGGCAAAGGCGGCGAGAAAATCGTGCGCGGGCTCTATGCGGCAGGCGAGTGCGCCTGCGTATCGGTGCATGGCGCGAACCGGTTGGGCACGAATTCGCTGCTGGATTTGCTGGTGTTCGGCAAAGCCGCCGGCGAACAGGTGGTGAAGGACATCGCCGCGGATGTGGCGGCTATGCCCGTGTTGCCGGGCGACGCTGCGGATATAACCATGGCGCGGCTGGCGCGGCTGGATACCGCAACATCAGGCGAAAGAGTCAGCGACGTGGGTGGGGAAATGCGCCGTACCATGCAGATGCATTGCGGCGTTTTCCGCTTTCCCGACGGGCTGAGCGAAGGCGTGAGCAAAATGCTGGCAGTGGCCGAACGCGCCAGGAGCACATTTATTCAGGATAAAAGCAAAGTGTTCAATACCGCGCGCGTGGAGGCCCTGGAACTGGATAACCTGATCGAAGTGGCGATGGCAACAGTGATTTCCGCCGAAGCGCGCAAGGAATCGCGCGGCGCGCACGACCGCAGTGATTATCCGAATCGCGACGACGCGAACTGGATGAAGCACAGCTTGTGGTTCAAGGACGGCAATCGGCTGGAATACAAGCCGGTGCAATTGAAACCGCTGACGGTGGAATCGTTTACGCCCAAGGTCCGGGTGTATTAAATGCGTGAGGCGAGAGGCGTGAGGCGTAAGGAGAAAGCACGGAATGGAGTTACGCCTCACTCCTCACGCCTCACCCTCAAGTGAATGACTAAAATTTTCGGAACAAAAAAATGCGTTTCAATATCTACCGTTACAACCCCGAAGTGGATGCCAAGCCGCACATGCAGTATTACGATGTTGCGATGGAAGCGACCGACCGCATGTTGCTCGACGCCCTGGTGCGTATCAAGGTTGAAGACGATACGTTTTCTTTCCGCCGTTCGTGCCGCGAAGGCGTGTGCGGCTCGGATGCGATGAATATCAACGGAAAAAACGGACTGGCGTGTATTACCAGGCTGGCTGATCTGCGGGAGCCGGTGGAGATTCGCCCGCTGCCGGGTCTGCCGGTGATCCGTGATCTGATCGTCGATATGTCGCAGTTTTTCAAGCAGTATCATTCGATCAAGCCGTACCTGGTCAACGACACGCCGCCGCCCGAAAAAGAGCGTTTGCAGTCGCCGCAAGACCGCGACGAGCTTAACGGCCTTTATGAGTGCATACTGTGTGCCTGCTGTTCGACCGCGTGCCCATCGTTCTGGTGGAATCCCGATAAGTTCGTCGGTCCCGCGGGTTTGTTGCAGGCCTACCGCTTCATCGCCGATACGCGTGATCAGGAGATCAACCAGCGGCTGGACAACCTGGAAGACCCGTATCGTTTGTTTCGCTGTCATTCGATCATGAATTGCGTGGATGTATGTCCCAAGAATTTGAACCCGACCAGGGCTATCGGCAAGATCAAGGATTTGCTGGTCAAGCGTACGGTTTAACGTGAGCGAGCGAGACAGGATCATTTGGAACTGCCGCCGCGGTTTGCTGGAACTGGATTTGATATTGGAGCGGTTTGTCAGCCTGCATTTTGACGGGCTCAATGCCGGGCAGACCGAGGTGTTCAGGGAGTTGCTGGCGTACGAGGACAACGATTTGCTGGACATGCTCATGGGCCGGGCGCAGCCGCTGAATACGCGCCTGACCGCGGTGCTGGAAATGATGCGTGCAGCTTGATAGATAACTGGTATTTGGATTGACGATTAACTGGACTTAACTGGAGATTGTTATGAGCGAGAAACTTGCAACGCTGTCTTTCAGCGACGGCAAGCCCTCTGTGGATTTCCCGATCTATGGCGGCAATGAAGGCCCGGACGTTATAGACGTGCGCAGCCTTTACGGCAAAACGGGGCTGTTTACTTACGATCCCGGTTTCATGTCCACGGCAAGCTGCCGTTCGAGCATCACCTATATCGATGGCGACGTGGGGATACTCCAGTATCGCGGTTACCCGATTGAGCAATTGGCGGAAACCTGCAGCTTTCTGGAGGTCGCATACCTGATTCTGAATGGCGAATTGCCCAACAAGCTGCAACTCGATCAATTTACCGGCATCGTTACCCGGCACACCATGGTGCATGAGCAACTGTCGCGCTTTTACAGCGGCTTCAGGCGCGACGCGCATCCGATGGCGGTGATGTGCGGCGTGGTCGGCGCTCTGTCGGCGTTCTATCACGACTCGATCGACATCAACGATGCGAAAAGCCGCGAGATTTCCGCCTTTCGCCTGATCGCCAAGCTGCCGACGATTACCGCGATGACCTACAAGTACACCACCGGTCAGCCGTTCATGTATCCGCGGAACAATCTGTCCTATGTGGAAAACTTCCTCTACATGACTTTCGGTACGCCGTGCGAGGAGTGGGTGCCCAATCCGGTGCTGACCCGCGCCATGGAACGTGTGCTGATTCTGCACATTGATCACGAACAGAACGCTTCCACCTCCACCGTGCGTCTGGCAGGTTCGACTGGCGCCAATCCGTTTGCCTGCATCTCGGCCGGTATCGCGGCGCTTTGGGGGCCGGCGCATGGCGGCGCGAATGAGGCCGTGCTCAAAATGCTGGAGGGGATCGGCGACGTGAAGAATATTCCAGCGTTCCTGCACAAGGTTAAAGTGCAGGAGGACCACACCATGCTGATGGGTTTTGGTCACCGCGTTTACAAGAACTACGATCCGCGCGCCAAACTGATACAAAAAACCTGTCACGAAGTGCTGGAGGCGCTGGATCTCAAGGACGACAAGTTGTTCAAGCTGGCGATGGCGCTGGAAAAGGTGGCGTTGGAAGACGACTATTTCATCAAACGTAAACTCTATCCGAATGTCGATTTCTATTCGGGCATTGTGTATAAGGCGCTGAGAATACCGGTGTCAATGTTTACCGCGATTTTCGCGCTGGCGCGTACCGTGGGCTGGATCGCGCAGTGGAATGAAATGCTGAGTGACAAGGACGCCAAGATTGGCCGTCCGCGCCAGTTATTTACCGGCCCCGCGCGCCGCGATTATGTGCCCATGGGCAATCGGAAGTAAAGGCTAGGACTTCGGACTGAGGGGTGAGGCGCGGCACTAGGGCGCGCCGCGCGTTTAGTCTCAGCACTCAGCACTCAGCCCTCAGCACTCAGCCCTCAGCCCTCAGCACTCAGCCCTCAGCCCTCAGCCCTGAACTTCAAGGCCCGCCATCATGATGAAAGAGTTTCTCGGTAACTCCTACCTCTACGGCGCCAACGCGCCGTTTATTGAAGGGCTGTACGAATCGTATCTGGCCGACCCGCAGTCGGTGGAAGCGCGCTGGCGCGGTTATTTCGATGAACTGCAAAAGCTCGATGATGGCCCGCGCGACGTGTCGCACGCCGAGGTGCAGCAGCGGTTTGCCGCGTTGGCGAAGGAGAACCGTCCGGCAAAGGCGGCTTCCGGCAATTTTCAAAAACAGTTTTCGGTGCTGCAACTCATCGCCGCGTATCGTTTTCAGGGTTGCCGCGTGGCGGATATTGATCCGTTAAAACGCATCGAAAAACCCGTTATTCCCGAGCTGGATCCCGCATTCTACAATCTGAGCGAGAGCGACCTGGACTCGGTATTTAACGCGGGCGCCCTGCATGGCCCGTCGCAAGCCACGCTGCGCGATATCCTGCAGCGGCTAAAAGACACCTATTGCCGCAGCATCGGCGCCGAGATCATGTATATCTCGGATATTCCGCAAAAGCGCTGGCTGCTCGAACGCTTCGAGCCGACACTGGCGCGGCCCCGCTATGATGCGCAGTACAAAAAACATCTGCTGGAACGGCTCACTGCGGCCGAGACGCTGGAAAAATATCTCAATGCTAAATACGTCGGGCAAACGCGATTTTCTCTCGAAGGCGGTGATGCACTGATTCCGCTGCTGGATAACCTGCTGCAACGCGCAGGCGCCGCAGGGGTGCAGGAATTGGTCATCGGCATGGCGCATCGCGGCCGGCTTAATGTGCTGGTGAATACGCTGGGCAAAATGCCCAAGGATTTATTCTCGTCGTTTGAGGGCAAGCAAAATCCGGAAGTGCTGGCGGGCGACGTGAAATATCACGATGGCCACTCCTCCAACATCATGACCCCCGGCGGGCCGATGCATGCGATGCTGGCGTTTAACCCTTCGCATCTGGAAATCGTCAATCCGGTGGTTGAAGGTTCGGTGCGTGCACGTCAGCACCGGCGCCGCGATCATACTGGCGATCAGGTGTTGCCGGTGGTGATTCACGGTGATGCGTCGATGGCCGGGCAGGGCGTGGTCATGGAAACACTGAATCTGGCGCAGACGCGCGGCTATGGCACCGGCGGCACGGTGCATATCGTGATTAACAATCAAATCGGTTTCACCACCTCCGATCTGCGTGATGCGCGCTCGACGCTGTATTGCTCGGATATTGCAAAGATGCTTGAAGTGCCGATCTTTCATGTCAACGGCGATGACCCCGAAGCGGTGTGTTTTGTGACGGAAATCGCGCTCGATTACCGCATGAAATTCCACAAAGACGCGGTGATCGATGTGGTGTGTTACCGCAGGCTCGGCCACAACGAGCAGGACGAGCCGATGGTGACGCAGCCGCTGATGTACAAGCGCATACGCGCGCACCCGACCCCGCGCAAAGTGTACGCCGACCGTCTGACGCGGGAAGGTGTGGTCAGCGAGGCTGAGGCCGATGCAGCGGTAGCAACCTGCCGGGACGCGCTGGATCGCGGCTATCACACCAATCAAACGATTTTGTCCAATTACAAGCCGCCATTCGAGGCCAACTGGGCGCCGTACAAGGACGCCAAGTGGAACGAAAAGGACGATACCCGTCTGCCGATGGAAACGCTGCAGATGCTGGCGCGCAAAATCTGCGAAGTGCCGGCGAATTTTCAGTTGCACCCGCGCGTTGAAAAAATCATGCAGGACCGGCGGTTGATGGCCGAGGGCAAGTTGCCACTGGATTGGGGTATGGCCGAATTGCTCGCGTATGCCACTTTGCTGAATGAAGGTTATTCGATTCGTTTATCGGGACAAGACGCCGGGCGCGGCACGTTTTTCCATCGCCACGCCGTATTGCACGACCAGAATCGCGAGCACCGGGATCAGGGCGTGCATCTGCCGTTGCAGCATCTGCGCGCGAATCAGGGTGATTTTGTGGCCATCGATTCGATATTGTCTGAAGAAGCCGTGCTCGCTTTTGAATACGGCTATGCCACCGCAGGCCCCAATGATCTGGTGATCTGGGAGGCGCAGTATGGCGATTTCGCCAACGGCGCGCAGGTGGTGATCGATCAGTTCATTGCATCCGGTGAAGTGAAGTGGGGACGCCTGTGCGGGCTCACCATGATGCTGCCGCACGGCTATGAAGGCGCGGGGCCGGAACATTCTTCAGCGCGTATTGAGCGGTTCCTGCAATTGTGCTCGGACTACAACATGCAGGTGTGTGTGCCGGCGACGCCGGTGCAGATGTATTACCTGTTGCGCAGGCAGATGGTGCGGCCGTATCGCAAGCCGCTGGTGATCTTTTCGCCCAAGAGTTTGCTGCGCCACAAGGAGTCGGTGTCGCCGCTGGAAGAATTTGCCAGCGACAAGTTTCGCCCGGTGAACGAAGATTGGGAAGAGCAGGAAATCAATGCCGATAAGGTGCAACGCGTCATTCTGTGCAGCGGCAAAGTGTTTTACGACCTGCGCGCCGAACGGCGCAGCCGCGGCACGCGCGATCTGCCGCTGGTGCGCATCGCGCAGTTGTACCCGTTTTCACATGATGATTTTCGTTCCATTATTGTGCGCTACAAGAACGCGACCGAGATCGTGTGGTGTCAGGAAGAGCCGCGCAATCAGGGGGCGTGGCGGCACATACAGCATTACCTGCTGCGTAACCTGCTGCCGCACCAAAAACTGTTTTATGCAGGACGCGAATCGTCAGCCGCGCCGGCTGCCGGCTACAAATCGCTGCATGACAAGCAGCAGAAAGAACTGGTCAATCAGGCGTTAACGCTGGCGGGCGGCAGCGAGCCGCTGAGCGTCACTAACCGGCCGCGTCCACTGGCAGCGGGCGAAGAAAATTAATTATAAAAACAAATCGAGTTGGGGACTCTAAGGTGATTTCATGCTCATCGAAGTGAAAGTGCCGCAACTCTCCGAGTCGGTGGCCGAAGCCACGCTCGTCAGCTGGCATAAAAAAGCCGGAGAAATGGTCAGCTGCGACGAAAATCTGGTCGATATCGAAACCGACAAAGTGGTGCTGGAGACGCCCGCGCCTGCCGCCGGCGTGCTGGTGAAAATCATCAAAGCCGACGGCAGCACGGTAGCCAGCAAGGAAATTATCGCGCACATCGATACCGAGGCTACGGCAACTGCCGGCGCTGCTGCCGCAGCGTCGGCAGTGGTTACGGCGACGCCCAAAGTGGAAGCCGTGGTTGCGCAAGCACCTGCAATGCCTGCTGCGCAGAAGCTTGCCGCAGAAAACAAAGTGGACACCGCTACTATCAGCGGCAGTGGCCGTGGCGGGCGCGTAACCAAGGGCGATGTGATCGATGCCCTGAAAACCGGCGCCACTGCGGCGCCGAAAGCAGCGGTGCCCGCCCCGGTGGCGCGCGCAGTGGCGCCCGCTGTCGATTTGAGCGATCTGGGTGAACGCGCGGAGCAGCGGGTGCCGATGTCGCGCCTGCGTGCGCGTGTGGCCGAACGCTTGATCCAATCGCAATCTACCGCGGCGATATTGACTACGTTTAACGAAGTCAATATGCAGCCGGTGATCGATCTGCGCAACCGTTACAAAGACAGGTTTGAGAAGGAGCACGGCGTCAAACTGGGCTTTATGTCGTTCTTTGTCAAAGCCGCTGTTTACGCGCTGAAAAAATTCCCGGTGGTCAACGCCTCGATAGATGGCAATGACATCATTTACCACGGCTACTACGATATCGGCGTGGCGGTAGGCAGTCCGCGCGGATTGGTGGTGCCGATCATACGCAACGCCGATCAGCTGAGTCTGGCAGGGATCGAAAAAAACATTGCGGATTTCGGCAAGCGCGCACTAGAAGGCAAACTCACCCTCGAAGAACTCACCGGCGGCACGTTTTCCATTTCCAACGGCGGCGTATTCGGCTCGATGCTGTCCACGCCCATCATCAATCCACCGCAAAGCGCGATTCTGGGCGTGCATGCCACCAAGGACCGGCCGGTGGCCGAAAATGGCCAGATCGTGATTCGTCCGATGAACTACCTCGCCCTGTCGTACGACCATCGCATTATCGACGGCCGCGAAGCGGTGTTGTCGCTGGTGGCGATGAAAGACGCGCTGGAAGATCCGGCGCGGATGCTGCTTGAGGTCTAAGGGCGTGAACGAGTGAACGGGTGAATAAGTGAACGAGTAGCTACTTGGCCACGCCGTTACCTGTTCACTCGTTAACTCGTTCACCCGTTCACGCTTTTTTAAAACCATGACAAAATCATTCGACGTAGTAGTCATCGGCGCCGGCCCCGGCGGCTACATCGCGTCCATACGCGCGGCGCAGTTGGGCATGCAGGTGGCCTGCATTGACGATTGGAAAACCGCCGACGGCAAACCCGCGCCGGGTGGCACGTGCACCAACGTCGGCTGCATTCCCTCCAAGGCGCTGCTGCAATCTTCAGAGCATTACGATCATGCGGCGCACGCATTTGCGGATCATGGCATCGTGGTCGGCGGTCTGAAACTTGACCTCGCGCAGATGCTCAGGCGCAAAGACGAAATTGTTAAGCAGAATAACGACGGCATTCTGTATTTGTTCAAGAAAAACAAGGTTACTTTTTTTCACGGCACAGGTGCTTTTGCGGGGGGCGTGGCGGGTGCGTGGGAAATTAAAGTCAGCGGCAAAACAGCGGAATCGCTGATCGCAAAACACGTGGTCGTCGCCACCGGCTCCAGCCCGCGCGCGTTGCCCGGCGCGCCGTTCGATAACAAACTGATACTCGATAACGCGGGCGCGCTGGCGCTTAGCGAAGTGCCGAAACGCCTGGGGGTCATCGGCGCAGGCGTGATTGGCCTGGAATTGGGCAGCGTATGGCGAAGACTGGGCGCTGCGGTCACGGTACTGGAAGCGCTGCCGGCATTTCTAGGGGCAGCGGATGATGCGGTCGCTAAAGAAGCGAATAAAGTGTTGTTAAAACAAGGACTTGCAATACGTACCGGGGTCAAGGTTGGCAGCGTCAAAGCAGGCAAAGAAGTCACCCTTGAGTACACCGATAACGCCGGCAAGGCACAGACGCTGAGCGTGGACAAACTCATCGTGTCGATAGGCCGCGTGCCGCATAGCGAAGGCCTTAACGCAGCAGCAGTGGGTCTCAAGCTTGATGAACGCGGCTTTGTCGCGGTGGACGAGCATTGCAAAACAAACCTGGCCAATATCTGGGCGGTGGGAGACGTGGTGCGCGGGCCGATGCTGGCGCACAAGGCCGAAGAAGAAGGCGTGGCGGTGGCGCAGCGCATCGCCGGCAAGTACGGGCATGTCGATTTCAATACGGTGCCGTGGGTGATTTACACTACGCCGGAAATCGCCTGGGTTGGAAAAACCGAACAACAGGTCAAAGCCGAGGGCATCGAGTACCGCACCGGTTCATTTCCGTTCATGGCCAACGGGCGCGCGCGTGCACTGGGAGACACCACCGGGTTTGTGAAATTTATCGCCGACAAGCACAATGACCGCATCCTCGGCGTGCATATCATCGGGCCGATGGCCTCCGAGCTTATCGCCGAAGCCGTAGTGGCGATGGAATTTGGTGCGTCGTCCGAGGACATCGCCATGATCTGCCACGCGCATCCGTCGTTGTCCGAGGCGATGAAAGAGGCGGCGCTGGCGGTGGATGGCAGGACTTTGAATCTGTGAATTGACGAGGGCGTGAACGGGTGAACGAGTGAACGAGTGAACGGGTGGCCCCTCACCCTAACCCTCTCCCCGCAAGCGGGGCGAGGGAACAAAGCGCGGAGGGGTTACTCGTTCACTCGTTCACTCGTTCACCCGTTCACTGAACCATGTGAACGATCCGCAACTCTCCCAGCACACCCACACCACGCTCCCCCGCGACAGAGCCGACGCTGCGCAGTGGATGGTTCAGCATGCGCGTGAGCATGGCTTTACGCTGGATGGGTCGCAGTTGCAGGCGGTTGAACATCTGCAGCGGCTCTACGAAGACCTGATCGGGCTTGAAAGGATGGAGTCTATTTTTGTGCGCCTGCTGGCGCGCAAGCGCGTGGTGAAGGGGCTGTATCTGTGGGGCGGTGTGGGGCGCGGAAAAAGTTTTTTGATGGACAGTTTTTTCAATTGCGCGCCGGTGGCGCAGAAGCGCCGTATACACTTTCATCGTTTCATGCAGGAAGTGCATCAACGCCTGCATGCGCTCAGCGGGCAGGGCGAGCCGCTGGCGAGTGTGGCGCGCGACGTGGCCATGGACGCACGTTTATTGTGTCTGGACGAGTTTCACATCACTGACATTACCGATGCCATGCTGATGCGCAAACTGCTGGAGGGCCTGATGGAGCAGGGGGTGGTGGTGTTGACCACTTCCAATTTCGAGCCGGATGCGTTGTATCTGCACGGCCTGCAACGCAATCAATTCCTGCCGGCAATCGACCTCATCAAACAGAATCTCGATATTGTGAATGTGGATGGCGGCGTGGATTACCGCTTGCGCGAGCTGGAAAAAGCCGGTGTGTATCACAGCGGCGGCGATGCCGAGGAGCGTATGGCGCGTGAATTCGTGGCGATAACACGCCACGAGGTGTCGGATGCCGCCGCGCTCGAAATCGCCGGACGCAATATTCCCGTGCGCCGTCTCGCGCGCGGCGTGGTGTGGTTCGAGTTTGCGGCGCTGTGTGATGGTCCGCGCGGCAAGCCGGATTACATCGCGCTTTCCAGGCGCTATCATACGGTGATGGTATCCAACGTTCCGCGCTTTGGCGCCGGCGCCGCCGACACACTGCGCCGCTTTGTGTGGATGGTCGATGAATTCTATGACCGCCGGGTCAAGCTGATACTTTCGGCGAGCGTGCCGGTTGAGCAATTGATTATCGATGCCGCTACCAGCGATGCGTTTCAGGCCAACCTCAATGCGTCGCTGAAAGAGCGCCTGGTGAGCCGCTTGACCGAAATGCAGACGCACGACTATCTTGCCCAACCTCACCTACCGTAGGGAATCCCATGCCATCCTTCAAGGCCTACAGAATATTAAATGAAAATAACAAGATAGAGGGGCATGCTGCTGATCTCTCGCTGGACGATTTGATGCCGGGTGAGGTGGTTTTCAAAAACGCTTATTCCGGCGTTAACTACAAAGATGCCCTCGCCGCCACCGGTATTGGCGGCAAAGTCATACGCAAATATCCACTGGTGGGCGGCATAGACGCGGCAGGCACGGTCATTTCATCTGCTGATGCGCGCTTTAAACCCGGCGACGAAGTCATCTGCACCAGCTACGACTTCGGTGTCGCCCACGATGGCGGCTTTGCACAAGTGTGCCGCGTGCCGGCAGATTGGGTGGTACCGCTGCCGCAAGGTTTGTCACTGCTTGAAGCGATGACGCTCGGAACCGCGGGCTACACCGCAGGGCTTGCGGTCGAGTTGCTGGAACTCAACGGACTGGCGCCCGCAGAAGGTGACAAGGGCAAAGTACTGGTCAACGGCGCAACGGGTGGCGTAGCGAGTCTTGCCATCGATATGCTGGCGGGTAAGGGCTATGCGGTGACCGCGCTCACCGCCAAGGACAGCGAACACGCGTATTTGCAAAAGCTCGGCGCGCAGGAGGTGCTCGCGCGCAGTGCTGTCGAAATGGGCACGCGGCCTCTGGAGAAGTCACAGTGGGCAGCGGCGTTCGACTCGGTGGGTGGTGATCAGTTGTCATGGCTCACGCGCACCATGCATCAGCATGGCTTGATCGCGAGCTTTGGCAACGCCGGCGGCATCGATCTCAAAACCAATGTGTTGCCGTTCATACTGCGCGGTGTGCGCCTGATCGGCGTGGATTCGGCGGCCACGCCGATGCCATTGCGGCGCAAAGTGTGGCAGCGGCTGGCAAGCGATCTGAAGCCGCGTCACCTGGCGGATATCGCGAATATGATTACTCTGGACGACCTGGGCGCATACTTCGACAAAATGCTCAAAGGCGGCATACGCGGCAGGGCGGTGGTCAGACTTTCGTAACGGAGAAGATTCATGGGCGCCTATCAGGAATTCCACAAGCGTTCGCTTAACCAGCGCGACTCATTCTGGGCCGAACAGGCAAACCTGATCGATTGGCGCCAGCCTTTTGATCAAGTCTGTGATTTCAGCCATCCGCCGTTCGCCAAATGGTTTGCCGGCGGGCAAACCAATCTGTGTCACAACGCCATAGACCGCCACCTTGCCGCACGCGGTGACCAGAAGGCGCTGATTTATATTTCCACCGAGACCGGGCAGGAAAAGACCTACACCTACCGGGAACTCTACAAAGAGGTCAACCGCGCGGCAGGCATGCTGCATACGCTGGGTGTGAGCAAGGGTGATCGCGTGCTGATTTACATGCCGATGATCGCGGAAGCGGTGTTCGCGATGCTGGCGTGCGCGCGTGTCGGCGCGATACATTCCGTGGTGTTTGGCGGTTTCGCGGCAGCGAGTCTGGCGACGCGCATCGATGACGCGAAGCCCGCGTTGATGATTACTTCTGACGCGGGCATGCGCGGCGGCCGTGCGATTCACTACAAGCCTCTGGTGGATGAGGCATTGCGTCTGGCCAAACATCCGCCGCGTACTGTGATTGTGGTTAACCGCGGCATCGACCAAGACTACCAGCCCGTAGCCGGGCGCGATCTCGACTATGCCACTTTGCGCCGCGCGCACGTCAACGTGAATACGCCGGTGACGTGGCTGGAGTCGAGCGACCCTTCGTACATTTTGTATACCTCGGGCACCACCGGCAAGCCCAAAGGCGTGCAGCGCGACACCGGTGGTTACGCGGTGGCGCTCGCCGCGTCGATGAAGCATATTTACTGCGGCAATGCGGGTGAGACGATGTTCACCACTTCGGACATCGGCTGGGTGGTAGGACACTCGTACATCGTGTACGCGCCACTGATTGCCGGCATGACCACCATCCTTTACGAGGGGCTGCCGATACGGCCCGATGCCGGCATCTGGTGGAAGATTGTCGCCGACCACAAAGTATCGGTGATGTTTTCATCGCCCACCGCTGCACGCGTGCTGAAAAAACAGGACCCTGCGTATCTCACGAAATACGATTTGTCGTCGCTGCGACATTTGTTTCTCGCGGGCGAGCCGCTCGACGAGCCCACGCATCGCTGGATCTCTGATGCGCTGCAAAAGCCGGTGATCGATCACTATTGGCAGACCGAAACCGGCTGGCCGATTTTATCCGCGGTGCATGGCGTGGAAAAGACACCGATCAGGCTCGGCACGCCGAGCTTTCCAGTCTATGGCTATGACCTGCAAATCCTGCGCGAGTCAGATGCGATGGAAGCCGATACCAATGAAAAAGGCGTGGTTGCGATTGTTCCGCCGCTGCCGCCGGGCTGTATGACGACGGTGTGGGGTGACGACGCGCGTTTTGTTAGCACCTATTTCACCAGCTTTGGCGTGAAGCAGGTCTACTCAACATTCGACTGGGGCATCCGCGATGCGGACGGCTATCACTACATTCTTGGCCGCACCGATGATGTGATCAACGTGGCGGGTCATCGTCTTGGCACGCGCGAAATTGAAGAAGCGGTGCAGTCGCACGCCAACATCGCCGAAGTTGCGGTGGTGGGCGTGGCCGATGCCATCAAAGGCCAGATGCCGCTGGCGTTCGCGGTGGTGAAAGATACCGCGAAAATCGCCACCCCGGAACTCAGAGCCGCGCACGAGAAAGAAGTGATGGATGCTGTGGACAAACAACTCGGCGCCATTGGCCGTCCATCACAAGTGCATTTTGTGACGCTGCTGCCGAAGACGCGCTCCGGAAAATTGCTGCGGCGCTCGATACAGGCGCTGGCCGAGGGGCGCGATCCGGGTGATCTCACCACGATTGAAGACCCTGCTGCACTGGAACAGATCAAGAGCGCACTCGCCGGCAGTTGAATAACCGCATCATTCACAGCAACGAGAGGAAAAAATGCAGCTTCGCATCACACGACTCATAGCACTTGCCGCTGCCATTGCTGGCACAAACGCCTGGGCGCAGAATTTCCCCACCAGACCAATTCGTATCGTCGTCGGTTTCATCGCGGGCAGCGGCGTCGATGTATCGGGACGCATCGTCGCGCAATTTCTGTCTGAAGGTCTCGGCCAGCCAGTGGTGGTCGAGAACAAGCCCGGCATGGCCAGTATTATTGCAGCGCGCGATGTGGCGAAGGCCGCGCCCGACGGCCATACGCTGTTCATGTGCACCACCAGTTCGCACGTGACGGGTCCGTTTCTGACGCGCCAACCGCCTTATGATCCGATCAAGGACTTCACCGCGATCGCTCAGGTGGTGGAGTCTTATCTGGTGGTCGCGGTTCCGGCTTCCATTCCGCCCAACTCGCTCAAGGAGTTTGCGTCATGGGCGAAGGCGAATGCCGGCAAGGTCCAATACGCTTCTCCCGGCGTCGGCGGCAGTGCGCATCTGCTTGCCGAACGGTTCAACCAGGCCGCGGGGCTGGGCATGACGCATGTGCCGTACAAGGGTTCGGGCGTGACCGAACTCGCCGCCGGCGAGACGCACCTGCTGTTCGGTTTGCTGGCGACGGTCAATGTGGGACCGAGGCTCAGGCTGATCGCCGTCACCAGCCCCAGGCGGATGCCGGAACTGCCCAATGTTCCGACGGCGCGCGAAGCCGGCTTCCCCGAAGTTGAATCGACATTGTGGCAGGGCGTGTGCGGCCCGGGCAATATGCCGAAGGAAATCGTCGCGCGGCTAACCGAAGAAATCCGGCGCGGGCTGGCCCGGCCCGAAGTGCGCGAACGCTATGCGAAGCTCGGCACACCGGCGACCTATCGCGCCCCACCGGAATTCACCGAACTCAATAAAGCCGACATCGCAATCTGGCTGCCCATCATCAAGGCGTCGGGGGCGATGACCGACTGAGCGCAAGTGATCGCAACTGTTCGTCGGCGGTGAAAAAAGGGTGGCACGCTGTTTGTGCCCACGCGTCGCGGTGTGTCTACGCTCGACGGCGTGGGCAAAACAAAAAGCGTTTTGCCCACCCTACAAAACCACGTATTAACAGTATCCTATTCACCCCGCCAGTTTCACCGGCTTTCCGGTTTCGATCGACGTGGTAATCGCCTCGAACGCGCCGATGGTGTTTACTATTTCATCGGGCGTGATGGGGTAAGGGGCTTTGCCGGCAACTGCATCGGCGAACAAATCAAACTCCGCCAGCAGCGAATCGATTTTTGCGAATTCTTTGCGCTCGGTTTTGCCGCCGCTTAAGCGGGTGATGCACTCGGTTTCGCCCAGCGCTTCGGCCGATCCCTGATCGCCAAACACCTGCACGCGCCAGTAAAACGGCGATGGACGCACGGCGCCGAGAAAGCCGCTGACGCCGTTGGCGAATCGGAATAATACCGAGACGGTGTCCAGCGGATTGGGTCCCGTGCGCGTGGAGATGAATTGCGCGCTGACTTCGGCGGTGGGGCCGGCAAGGTTGGTGAAGGCGTCGAGGATATGTATGCCGGTGCCGGTCATGCCGGCCCCCGGCGTTTCCGACGGCAGGTCCCGCCACGGCGCGAAAAAGTTGCTGGAATTCTCGTTGCTGTAGTGGCCTTCGATATGCAGCACACGGCCGAGTGCGCCGCTGGCGACGACTCTGCGCAGTTCCACCATTGAAGGCCAAAAGCGCTTGTTTTGCCCGACCGCGATGGCTACGCCGGCTTTTTTGCAGGCTTCGGTCATGGCCAATGCGTCGGCAAACTTCAGCGCGAAAGGTTTTTCGCAGAACACGGCTTTACCCGCGGCCGCTGCCTGCTCGACCAGCCTGCGGTGGGTGGAATGGGGCGTGGCCAAAGCGACCGCCTGCACCTTGGGGTCGGCGAGCGCGGCCTCTAGGCTGGTGCTCAGCGTGAAGCCTTGCTCGCTGGCGAAATCGCGCACGCTGTCGGGTTCGTGGCTGACGCCATGGACAAAGCGAATGTTGTCGCTTTTGCCTTGCACTGCGTTGACGATATTCTTGCCCCACCACCCTAAGCCTATGATGGCTGCGTTGATCATGTTGGCGGTGGAAGATTTATGCCGAGGCTACGATTTTCTGCTGCTGCTGCCCCAGACCCTCTATGCCGAGCGTGACCACATCGCCCACGGTGAGGTATACCGGATTGGGCTTTTTGCCCATGCCCACACCGGGTGGCGTACCGGTGCAGATCACGTCGCCGGGCAACAGCGTCATGAAGTTGCTGCAATAGGAAATTATTTTTCGCACACCGAAAATCATGGTGCGTGTGTTGCCGGACTGCATACGCACGCCGTTGACATCCAGCCACATGTCGAGACTTTGCGGATCGGTAATTTCGTCCGTGGTCACCAGCCAGGGGCCGATCGGTCCGAAGGTGTCGCAACCCTTGCCCTTGTCCCACTGCGACGACTGCAACTGAAACACGCGCTCGGAGACATCGTTCGCCACGCAGTAGCCCGCGACGTAATTGAGTGAGTCCTCTTCGCTGACGTATTGCGCCTTGGTGCCGATGACGATCGCGAGTTCGCATTCCCAATCGAGCTTGGTGGCGTAGCGCGGCATCAGGGTGTCGTCATTGGGGCCGCAGATGGAGGTGGTGGCTTTCATGAAAATGATGGGTTCGGTGGGCACTGCCATACCAGCTTCAGCGGCGTGATCGGAGTAGTTCAGGCCGATTGCCACGTATTTGGAGATGCCGCTGAACGGCACGCCGAAGCGTGTCGCGCCAGTGACTACCGGCAGTGTTTCCGGCTTGATTTTGGCGATGCGCGCAAGATTGCGTGGTGACAGCGCCTCGGCATCCAGCGCGCCGGTGACTTTGGACAAATCACGCAATTTACCCTGAGCATCGACAATGCCAGGCTTCTCGTTTCCATCTTTTCCGTAACGGCAAAGCTTCATGTTAACTCCAGCGTTTTCAGTAAATAAACTTCAATCAGCACTGACCCGTATTATAAACCGGCGCGGCTTTTTCCCTTAACTGCTTTGTTTACTACGTTGATCGGCCATACGCCGGAAAGCACCCGGCGCACTTCGCCTGGCGCGCCTGCCTGCAGTCCGACCATGGCCTGCTCGCTATACCACGCCGCATGCGGATTGATAATCACGTTTTCACGCCCGCGTAGCGGATGCGGATTGGGCAGCGGTTCCGGATCAGTGGTGTCGAGCGCGGCGCCGGCGATTTTTTCGGCGTCGAGCGCGCGCACCAGCGCATCGGTGTCGATCACCGGGCCGCGCGCGCAGTTGATGATCACCGCGTTGGGCTTCATGGCGTTGAAGGCTTCGTCGTTGATGCTCTTGCGCGTTTGCGGCGTGAGCGGCGGATGCACCGAGACGAAATCGGCTTCTTTCAGCAACGCCATCAATTCCATTTTTTTGCCGGGGGCATCGAACTGACCTTCTTGCACGAAGGGGTCGGCGAACAACACTTTCATGCCGAACGCGGCAGCACGGATGGCGACTTGCCGTGCAATATTGCCAAAGCCCACCAGTCCGATGGTGCTGCCCGCAAGACGCTGTATCGGTTTGCCCGGCGGCACCTCCCATTTTCCGGCGCGTACCTGGCGATCATAAAAGGTAATTTTTCTCGCGGCGGAAAGCAGCAACGCCATGGTGTGTTCGGCGACTTCTTCGATGCAGTACGTGGGATTGTTGGTGACAATGATGCCAGCAGCCGTGGCGGCATCCAGATCGATGGTATCGACGCCGATGCCATAACGCGCAATGATCTTGCACTTGGGCATTTGCGACATGGTGTAGGCGGTAATCGGGCCGGCGTAGGTATTGAGCAGAGCGTCGCAATCGGCAGCTTCGGCGATAAACTGGTCAGGCGTTTTGGTTTGCAGCGCGGTCAACTGCGCGAGGCCGGCGAGGGTGTTTTTCTCGACCTCGAGTGAATCCCACACGTAATCCGTCAATACCACTTTAGCCAGCGCCATAATGCACCTCTAAATATTGTTTAAAATCAGACACTTAAAAACCTTAGCCACAGATTTCACAGATACACACAGATGTTTCCGGGGTTAATCCGTGTGTATCTGTGAAATCTGTGGCTAAAAGGGTTTTGACGTTAGCGATAAATCTCTGCATTCCAGCAATTGGGCGGCTGTTTGCCCTCGAGCAGCGCCAGAATATTGTCCACCACCACATTCGCCATCGCCTCTCGCAGCTCGCGCGTGGCGCTGCCCATATGCGGTGTGCAAACTACATTGTCCATCTTCAGCAACTCAGGATGCGGGCGCGGTTCGTTTTCGTAGACATCCAGCCCGGCGCCGGCGATGCGTTTTTCAATTAGCGCCTGCACCAGGGCTCGCTCGTCTACGATGGGCCCGCGCGCGGTATTGATGAGATAAGCGGTGGGCTTCATCAATGCGAATTGCGCCGCACCGATCAAATGCCGCGTTTCGGGCGCGAGTTGCACATGCACGGAAACGAAATCCGCTACCCGAAACACCTCATCAAACGGCGCCCATGTCGCGTTTAGTTCATGTTCCTTGTCGGGCGTCAGGCGTCGCGGATCGTGATAGATCACCGGCATCGAAAACCCGCGCGCGCGCTGCGCCATCGCGGTGCCCACGCCGCCGACGCCAAGTAATCCCAGGGTCTTGCGCGACACTGTGCCGCCTTCAACAGTGTTGGACTGCGAACCGGGAATAACGCCGCTGCGCATCAGGCGGTCGCCTTCGGCCACGCGCCGCACCGTGGCCAGCAATAACGCAAACGCGAGATCGGCGGTGGCGTCGTTCAGCAACAGCGCGGGGATCACCGTCACCGGCAGTTTGCGCGCGGTGGCGGCGGCGGTATCGATGTCCGCCGGCGTGATGGTCATCGACGCTATCGCCTTGAGCTGCGGATTGGCGTTGATCACATCCGCATCGATCCTGTCGTGCAGCAGGCAGAAAATAATATCGTGCTCGCGTGCGGCTTTTAGTAGTTCGTCTTGCGTGACGATATGCAGCGGGTCGTGGTTGATGGTGAGATCAGCGACTTTTTCGAGGCGCTGAATCGCGCTGCGAGCCACCGGCTGCGTCAGAAAAATTCGCGGGCGCATCGCTGGGGTCTAGGCCATCCAGCGCACGATGCCTGCCACGCCATCCACCGCCACTTGCGCACCGTCAGGGATAGTGGTGGTGGCGTCGGCAACACCCAACACCATCGGTATGCCGCGCTCGCGCGCGAGTGAAGCAAGGTGAGAAGTGCTGCCGCCGAGTTCGGATACCACCGCGGACACCTGGGTCAGAATACGACTCAGTGCGGGACCTGCACTCTTGGTAATCAGCACGTCGCCGGGCGCGACATGGGCAAGTTCGCATTCGCAGTTAACCACGCGTGCGCGGCCTGTGCCCCAGCCCACGCCGGCGGGTTGTCCGCGCAGGCGCGGATGATTGCGCCAGATTTCATCAGGGACTTTTTCCTGCGTGCCGACGTGCAGTGGCCGCGCTTGCAGCATCTTGATACCGTCATCGTCTATTGCCCATTCGATTTCGACCGGCAGGCCCATGATTTCTTCGGCGCGGCGCAACATGCCGCCCAGCCGCGCGACTTGCGCGTCGTTGAGGCAGCGCTTGGGTGTGTCGTTCTTTTTGGGCGGCGTGAATTTGCGATGCATGCAGCCGACCGCGTGATACTTGGGGCCGACAGCCGCTTCGGTGAGCTCCACCTCACGTGACAGCAGGTAACGATCAGGGGTGACTTCGCCCTGTGCGATGCTGGAGCCGAGGCCCCAGGTCGCGTTGATCAGCATGCCGCCATCCACTGTCTGCGACAGGCCGCCGCCCGCCGCCAACGCCGGAATCAGCGGTTGTATGATCAGCGCCATCGCAGTATCCGCCGGATCGAGATCGTGCGTGGCCATGTAGCGCAGTGCGCGCGTCGACCACATCGCTGCCCAGCAGGCGCGGATCGCGGTCTGAAAATCGGTTTCGTCTTCGAGATCGAGAAAGCTCTCGAACTGCCCGGCAAAGCTGGAGCCGAAGCGGTCTTCCACCAGTGCCGATGAACGCACCACGATGGGCAGGCCGTGTTGGGCTTTGATGCTGTTCCACACCTCCAGCAGCGGTTCAAGTATTTCCGGCGTGATGGGTTCGTCCATCAAACCGATTTTCATGTTCAGTGCGTAGCGGCGCGCTTGTGCGCCATTGTCCGCGGCAAACGCGCCGCGCGCGGATTCTTCCAGACCCAGCGCCTTGATTTGCAGCCGATAAGCGTCTGCCGACAGGCAATAGCCGCCGGGGGTGGGCAGACCTGCATGGGCCAGTTTCGCGAGATTCGCGCCCTTGGGGCCAAACCGGGCAACGTCGGCAGCTTCGGGTGCTGACAGGGGAACGAGTAATGCGGACATAGCAGTCTCAGCCTTCACGTGAATCAATCACCAGGCGCAATACGCCATTAGCGTTACCTTCGTATTCCCTGAAAGCCTGAGCGGTTTCTGAAAGCGGGAAGGTGCCAGAAACAAAGCCCTTGATATCAATTTTGCCTTGTGACACCAGGTCTATCGACGGCGCCATATCGGTGGGATGCAGTGCGCGTGAGCCGATGATGCTGATTTCCTTGTAGTAGATCGGAAACGTGGTGAATGTCGCGCAGCACTCGTGACTAATCGCATAGGGAGACAGACGCCCGCCGGGTTTTAACATGGCTATTGCCACAGCCAGGATAGCGGCACCGCCGACGGTGTCAATCACCACATCAGCGCCCTCATTGTCAGTGAGCCGCATCACTTCGCTCAAGGCTTTTTCGGCGCTGACATCGAGCGCATGATGCGCGCCCATGCGCATTGCCATGTCGAGCTTCCATTGGGAGCGCGATACCACGATCACCGGATTGGCGCCAGCAAGTGCTGCGAATTGCGTGTGCAACAGGCCGCTGGCGCCCTGACCGATAACCACCACCGAGTCGCCGGCTTTGAGCGCCAGCCGGTCCTGCGCGTGTTTTATGGTCGCCAGCGTCTCGATCAGCGTGGCGTCATCCAGCGCCATATCCACAGGCAGCGGGTGCGCATACCTGCCGGCCACATGCACCAACTGCGCCAGCGAACCATCAACCTCGCGCCCGAACAGGCCTGCGTTGCGGCACAGGTTTTGCCGGTTGCGCAGACACATATCGCAGTGACCGCAGGAGATGATCGGATTAATGATGACGGGGTCGCCCGCTTTAACGTGCGTAACTTTTTCGCCGGCAGACTCCACCACACCAGTGCATTCATGCCCCATCACCACCGGGTATTTAACGCCGGGATGATGACCGGTAAAGATACCCAAATCGGTATGACACACCGCCGTCGCCGCAATGCGCACCGCCACATGATCCGGCGCCAGCACCGGAAGCGCTCGGTCAATAATAGAAAAATACCGCGGCGCCGTGAGCACCGCGGTTTTAGAGGTTAAGGCCATTTTGAAAGTGTCCCCCTTGCGCTACAGGAACTCCTCCCCTTTCAAGGGCAAGGGCACACTTGAAGCGGAGCAGGAGGGCAGGGAGGGGGATGGGAACACGCAAGCACCCCATCCCCACCCTAGCCCTCCCCTTGAAGGCATCGGCATCTACACATCTTTTGTTGGGAAAGGGGTTGTACATGGGGGTGATGGTGTGTTAGAAACTGGCAGCATGCTCTTGAAAAACCTCAAATAGACGTAAGGCTCGCCGCGCGCTGGCAGGTCATGGTGCAACAACACGTGCGTAGTGCGCAAGCGCTGGCGGCGGGTATAGCAGCACTGCCCGATACCCGCAGCAGCGCATCCTATACCCAGGCGGCGTGGCGTTTTCTGAATAATCCACGGGTCACACTGCCGGAACTGGCGCGGCCACTGCTGAGCGCGGCGGGGCCGCTGCTTGATGAACACTGCGAACGCTATGGGCTGGTGATGCACGACTGGTCGCGCATCAACTTTGGCGGTCACACGAGCAAAACTGACCGGCGCAAAATGACGCACAAGACCGATGTCGGCTACGACCTGCAAAGCTCGGTGCTGGTCAGCGATGTGAGCGGCAAACCGCTGGTACCGGTGGTGCATAACCTGATGAACGACACTCAGGTGTATACGACCATGCATAAGCGCCCGCGTCCCTGTGAGAAGCACCTGGACGAGTTGAGCGGACGGCTGGACTGGATCGAGGCGCGAGGCTGGAACAAGCCCTTGGTGCATATCGTGGATCGGGAGGCCGATTCGGTGGGACATTGGCGTAAGTGGTCGGCACAAGACCACCTCTTCCTGGTGCGCGCCAAGGACGCCCCGGCGGTATGTTTCGAGGGGCAGCAGATCAAGCCCATAGACTTGGCCGAACGGTTGACCTACCAGAGCGCAGGCGAAGTGCTCTACCACGACCGCCCTGCGCGCCACAGCGTCGCACAAGCTCATGTGATCGTTACACGCAAGGCCAAGCCCGCCCAGTCGGTCAATGGCAAGCGCGTGGCACCAGTGCCCGGCAAACCATTGGCGCTGCGGCTGGTGGTGAGCCGCGTCCACGACGCCCAGGGGCTGCTGCTGGCACAGTGGCTGCTGCTCACCAATGTGCCCGATGAGGTGGATGCGCAGACCATCGCACGTTGGTATTACTATCGCTGGCAGATCGAATCGATGTTCAAGCTGCTCAAAGGCGCTGGACAGCAGATAGAGGACTGGTTGCAGGATGATGCGCAGGCCATTGCCAAGCGGCTGGTGGTGGCAAGTTGTGCCTGCGTGCTGGTGTGGCAGTTGGCTGCGGCAACCAGCCCGCAGGCGCTTGAAATCCAGGACTTTCTGGTGCGCATCAGCGGGCGGCAGACCAAGCGACGACGACCGGTCACAGCGCCCGCTTTGCTCGCCGGACTGTGGCTGTTGCTTTCGACTCTGACGCTGCTTGAACATTATGATGTGGATCAACTCAAACAATATGCACAATTTGTCTTTCCAAACCGGCACGGACCATAAAAAGATGTGTAGATGCCGATGCCTT
>CAMBCF010000057.1 GCA_945864585.1 Bordetella parapertussis
CCAGTCGCGATTCTCGTTGGCATCGGCCAAGGTGCTGCGGGCGATCCCGCCGCGAATGCCCAAGTGGTAGAGCTTGCTCGAATGCGCCCGCAGACAAGCCTCGATGTCGCGCAGGCTTTCCCGGTAAGTGAGCTGCGCGAAGGTCATGCTATAGTGGACCCCAGATTTAAGACAGCAGTTTAAGCTATACGCTGTCATGGGGAACGAAAAGAAATGAGCGAAGCGAAGAAGCGCAAGGTCCACACGCCGGAGTTCAAGGCGAAAGTTGGTCTGGAGGCATTACGCGGGGCGAAGACGATCAACCAGATTGGGCAGGATTACGATGTTCATCCGGTGCAGATCGGGCTATGGAAAAAGGAAATTCAGGCGCAAGCCAAAACACTGTTTGAAGGCAAACGCGGCTCCAAGCCGGTGGCGGCGTACCGCGAGCCGGAGTTGCTGTATAGCGAGATCGGCAAACTGAAGGTGGAACTGGACTGGCTGAAAAAAAAGTCCGGGATCAGCCTGTCATGATTCGCCAAGCGTGGATCGACAGCGAAGATTGCGTGAGCGTAGTTCAGCAATGCGCTCTGACGGGTGTATCGCGCGCCACGGTCTATGCCCGGCGACAGCCCAAGCCGATAAATGAACTTGACCTACTGCTCAGCGGCCTGATCGACGAGGAATATACGCGGCACCCGTTCTACGGCAGCCGCAAAATGGTGGTCTTTCTGGGTAAGGCAGGCCACAGCGTCAATCGCAAACGCGTGCAGCGTCTGATGCGGCTGATGGGGCTGGCGGGTATGGCGCCGGGGCCGAACACCAGCCGCGCGGCGCCGGCGCACAAGGTCTACCCCTACCTGCTGCGCGGCGTGCCCGTGGTCAGACCCAACCAGGTCTGGAGCACGGACATCACCTACATTCGCCTTGCGCACGGCTTTGCCTACCTGGTGGCGATTATCGACTGGTATTCGCGCCGCGTGCTCAGTTGGCAGATCAGCAACAGCATGGAAGCGCAATTCTGCGTCGATTGTCTGGAAGAGGCGTTGCGCACCCACGGCAGGCCGGAAATCTTCAACAGCGATCAGGGTTCCCAGTTCACCAGCGAAACCTTCACCGGCGTGCTCAACCGCGAGGGCATCGTTATCAGCATGGACGGGCGGGGACGCGCGTTCGACAACATCTTTGTCGAGCGGCTCTGGCGCAACGTCAAATATGAAGACGTGTATTTGAAGGGCTACGCCACGATGGGCGAACTGATGATCGGCCTAGCCGAGTATTTCGTGTTCTACAACGGCGAACGCCCGCACCAGTCGCTGAATAACAAGACGCCGAACGTCGTGTATCAAACTGCTGTCGGCGGCGGTGCGCTGATCGTGGATAAATTCCGCGGCAAGGTGGAACAAGCGTCCGTTTCGCTATGCGACGGCGTTACTGATGTAACCGCAGAAACAAGATCAGAGTCAACAGCAAAGACCACAGCAAAGGCAAAACCGGGGCAGCGCCGTCCAGCTGCGAATGAAGTCGAACGTGTAACTTAAACTCACCGCATTATTGTCTTGACTCAGGGGTCCACTTTATGCATAGATATTGATCGAAATGCGAAAACGTGAGCGTGGGATATGCTCCAGCGTATTTCGCTACGCATCGCCGGAATGTGTGAAGCGGCAGATATTCCATCAGTTGCGCGAACACCAGCTTTCCCGTATGCATCGAACCACCTCCAGAAAAATCCGGAAGTTTCCAACACATTGAAATCGGTGACACCCGTGTTAATCATTTTTGTACGTATTATCAGTAAGTTAAGTCGCGCTCACCCCAAAATCTCCGGACAGCAGTGATTCTATATCAAGTATTTAATCAGCTTGCGAAGCGATCTGCCATTTTCATTACAGGCCTGCCGCTTTGCGCGAAAAAGCACCCGCTTGCCGTCAATTTTGAGGTGCTTGCCATCCGCCGCACAGTGTCAATGCGGACCTTGAGGAATGTTCGCGATCATTTGGGACAAAGGCTTGTGGCCTTCAGTCTACCCAGCGCGTGCATGCGCGATTGCTATAATCCGCCATTAGCAGCGTCATCGGGAGTCAGCGCCATGCAAACCAAAATCCTCTGCGTCATCATGCGTGGCGGCGCCTCTCGCGGCCCGTTTTTCCATTTTATCAGACGTGTCTGACACGCCTCTGCAAGTCGCTATCATCGGTGGCGGCTATGCCGGTATGGCTGCCGCGGTCACGCTGGCGGAACAAGCCATACCCGTCACCGTCTATGAAGCGGGCGCAGTACTCGGTGGCCGCGCGCGGCGCGTGGAAATCAACGGCGTCACGCTCGACAATGGTCTGCACCTGCTCATCGGCGCGTATCGCGAAACGTTGCGATTGATCGCGCAGGTTCATCCGGCGCCCGCGCGTGCGCTGCTGCGCATGCCGCTTGATTGGTACCAGCATCGCAGCCTGCATTTGCGCGCGCCCAGATTGCCGGCGCCGTTGCATCTGGTGAGCGCGCTGCTCACGGCCAAGGGTGCGAATTGGCGTGAACGCTGGGCGGCGATACGCATGATGCGCGCGCTGCGCGGCGCGAATTTTCGTTTACCGCGCGACATTACAGTCAGCGCATTACTCGAGGCCCACGCGCAGGGACCGGTGCTCACGCAATACTTGTGGATGCCGCTGTGCGTCGCAGCGCTCAACACACCGCCGTCGATCGCCTCCGCGCAATTGTTTCTCAATGTGTTGCACGACGGACTTCATGCCGAACGTGCGAGCAGTGATTTGCTGATTGCGCGCGTGGATTTAAGCGCATTGTTCCCGGAACCGGCGGCGGACTACGTACGCACTCGCGGTGGCGAAGTGCTGACCGGCCGCCGCGTCACTGTCATTGACCCTGCGATCAGCGGCTTTCACATCACCACGAGTGCCGAAATGCGCATCTTCAGCCACGTGGTCTGCGCCCTGCCGCCGCATCAGGTAGCGGCGTTCCTCACAAGTATAACGGTGCTTGCGGAAACGATGGCGCTGGTGCAGGCGCTGGAATATCAGCCGATCACCAGTGTGTATTTTCAGTTCGAGGGCCGCGTGAGCTTGCCCGCGCCGATGACCGGTTTGTCCGCCGGTGTTGCCCACTGGTTATTCGACCGCGAAACCATTTGCGCACAGCCCGGTCTGGTCGGCGCGGTGATCAGTGCTGAAGGGCCGTATCAGGATTTGACGCAGGAAGCGCTGGGCGCGCGGGTACACCAGGAATTGGCTGCACAGTTCGGCCCGCTGCCGCCGCTCAAATGGCTGCGCGTGATCACCGAAAAACGCGCAACCTTTTCTGCCACGCCGGGATTATGCCGTCCCGCACAGAAAACGCCGTTGAAAAATTTCTGGCTGGCCGGTGATTACACCGCCAGCGAGTATCCGGCTACGCTGGAGGCCGCGGTACGCAGTGGTATCGTATGCGCGCTCGGCATACTTGCCGAAACGAAAACGTTATAATCTCGGTAAATTAAACACGGTGCTCCTCTTCCCTCACCCCAACCCCTCTGCTTCGCTTCAAGTGTGCCCTTGTCCCGGAGGACGAGGGGCTTTTCTCCCTTCTCCCTCCGGGAGAAGGGCCGGGGATGAGGGCGGCTGTTGAAGCAGATAGTCACGCATCAGGAGTCTTAAAGTGTCCGCACGCGAATCCATGGAATACGATGTTGTTATCGTTGGCGCCGGCCCCGCCGGGCTCGCCGCGGCCATCCAATTAAAGCAGCTCGCCGCCGAGCATAGCCACGAGATCAATGTCTGCGTGGTCGAAAAAGGCTCGGAAGTCGGCGCGCACATATTGTCGGGCGCGGTAATGGATCCGCGCGCCCTGAACGAGTTGCTGCCCAACTGGAAGGCGCTCGACGCGCCGCTCAATACACTGGTCAGCGAAGACCGCTTCCTGTTCCTGACCGCAACGGCTTCGCTGCAGTTGCCGACGTTCATGCTGCCCGGCTGTCTGCAAAATCATGGCAACTATGTGGTGAGTCTTGGCAATGTGTGCCGCTGGCTGGGGCAGCAGGCCGAGGGCTTGGGGGTGGAAGTTTTTCCCGGCTTCGCCGCCGCCGAAGTGCTGTTTGACGACAACGGCGCCGTGGTTGGCGTGGCTACCGGCGACATGGGCATAGCTCGCGACGGCAAGCCCACCGACGCGCATCAACCGGGCATGGAACTGCGGGCGAAGTACACGCTGTTTGCCGAAGGCTGTCGCGGCCATCTGGGCAAACAATTGCAGGACAAATACCTGCTGCGCGAAGGTGTCGAACCGCAACTTTATGGTATCGGCCTCAAGGAACTGTGGGAAATCAAAGCAGAAAAACACCAGCAGGGACTGGTCATCCACACCGCTGGCTGGCCGCTGGAGAACGATACCTACGGCGGCTCGTTTTGTTATCACCTGGAAAACAATCTGGTAGCCATCGGCTTTGTGGTCGGGCTGGGTTACACCAATCCGTATCTCAACCCCTATGAGGAATTCCAGCGTTACAAGACGCATCCGGCGATCCGCACCTATCTCGAAGGCGGCAAGCGCATTTCGTATGGCGCGCGCGCCATCAACGCCGGCGGTTTGCAATCGCTGCCGAAACTGGTGTTCCCGGGCGGCTGTCTGATTGGCGATGACGCGGGATTTCTTAACGCTTCGCGCATCAAAGGCAGTCACGCCGCCATCAAGTCGGGCATGCTGGCAGCGGACGCGGTATTTGACGCCGTGCGCCAGGGCCGTGCCGGCGATGAACTCAACGCTTATCCGCTCGCATTTGAAGGCAGTTGGCTGCACGACGAACTGTATCGCGCGCGCAACTTCAAGCCGTGGATGAGCAAGGGGCTCTACATGGGCACGCTCATGTTTGGCATCGATCAGGTGCTGCTGCGCGGGCGCGCGCCGTGGACGCTGCATCACCATGGCCCCGATCACGAGTCGCTCAAGAACAAGGCCGAGTGCGAGCCTATCGCGTATCCCAAACCCGACGGGGTTATCACCTTCGACCGGCTGTCATCGGTGTTTATTTCCAACACCAATCACAACGAAGACCAGCCGGTGCATCTCACGCTCAAAGACGCTGCGGTGCCGGTTGCGGTGAATCTCGAACTCTATGATGCGCCAGAGCAGCGCTATTGCCCCGCAGGCGTTTACGAAATTGTGCGCGATGCCGATGGCGCCAATCCCCGGCTGCAGATCAACGCGCAAAACTGCGTGCACTGCAAAACCTGCGACATCAAAGACCCGACGCAGAATATCGTGTGGGTGGCGCCCGAAGGCGGCGGTGGGCCGAACTATCCGAATATGTAGTGCGCAGCTGACCTCGGCGCGCGCCTGCAATCCGCTGCACGTTTACCCGCCTGCGGTCAGAACAGCTTGAAGCCGCCCGCACCACCCAGCATCGCATCGCGCAGGCGGCCGTCCACCGGCCGCGCGCCTATCCAGATGCGCAGCAGGGCGCGAAAAAAATCCTCGCCCTTGATGACCAGTTTGTCCTCGCTGTTGATGCGGATATGGGTGCCGCTTGCGGGTTGATAACTCAGGCTTACCACCGTGCCTTTTTTCAGCACCCGCTCGCTGATCATCATGCGGTTCAGCTCGCGCAAACGGTCTTCGATCAGCGCCAGCTGCGCGGGGATATGATTGGCCGCCAGCGCATTGTTCATCGATGCCACCAGATCGCTGGCCGTGATCTCATCGGCCAGCACGAACATGGCGATGCGTTTGGGGCCGCTATCCTTGAGTATGTCATCGGCGCCGGCTTTTTTCGCGGGCAAATACAACGCGCCCACGTAGAGTTTAATGAACGACAGTTTGTAGCGCACGCCGGCGCCATTGAGCACCAGCGGCGCGCCGTCGGCAAGCGTGATGCGCTCTTCAACGCTCACGCCTTCGATGTCCGCGGCGCGCGCCAACGCGCAGCAGAATAAAAGTGCGCTTAGCGCACAGCTGAGGATTTTAAATTTATGCGCGGTCATGGGGGCAGGAGATTCGTGATCTACAGCGCTTCGAACAACCCGGCCGCGCCCATGCCGGTACCAATGCACATGCTCACCATGCCGTATTTCTTTTTGCTGCGCTTCAGACCGTGCAGCAGCGTGGCCACGCGAATGGCGCCGGTGGCGCCCAGCGGATGACCCAGGGCAATTGCCCCGCCCAGCGGATTTGTTTTTGCGCTGTCGAGTCCGAGTTCCCTGATCACCGCCAGCGATTGCGCGGCAAACGCCTCGTTCAGCTCAATCCAGTCGAGCGCATCCTGCCTGAGGCCGGCCTGCGCCAATACTTTTGGAATCGCCTTCACCGGTCCGATACCCATGATATCCGGCGGCACGCCAGCCACCGCGTAACCCAGAAAGCGCCCCATCGGCGTTGCGTTAAAACGTTGCATCGCGCCCTCACTCATCAACACCACAGCGCCCGCGCCATCGGACATCTGCGAGCTGTTGCCGGCGGTGACGCTGCCCTTCAGCGCAAACGCCGGGCGCAGCCGCGCCAGTCCTTCGGGTGAAGTATCGCGGCGCGGGCCTTCGTCGGTGGCGACGTCGCGCGACTTGACGGCGATCTCGCGGGTGACCAGATCGGGCATGCGGTCACTGACCGTGTAGGGGGTGATTTCATTTCTAAAATCACCATTCTCTATCGCGCGCAACGCACGGCGGTGACTCTCGGCGGCGAACATATCCTGATCTTCGCGGCTGACCTTCCATTTTTCCGCCACACGCTCAGCGGTAATGCCCATGCCGTAGGCAATGCCAACATTCTCGTCGTTGTCAAAAATCGCCGGACTGAACGAGGGCTTGTTGCCTCCCATCGGCACCATGCTCATGCTCTCGGTGCCCGCCGCGATCATCACATCGGCTTCACCCAGACGTATGCGATCGGCAGCCAACGCTAACGCTTGTACACCCGACGAACAAAAGCGATTGATGGTCAATCCTGAAACCGTATCAGGAAAACCAGCCAGCAACAATCCGATACGTGCCACATTCATGCCCTGCTCCGCTTCGGGCATGGCGCAGCCCACAATCACATCATCAATGGTCGTCAAATCCAGACCGGGGCATTGGCTCACCACCGCCTTCAGCACGTGCGCCAGCAAATCGTCGGGGCGCACGTTCCTGAACATACCGCGCGGCGCTTTGCCGACCGGCGAGCGGGTGGCGGCAACGATATAGGCGTCTTGGATTTGGCGGGTCATGCATCACCTCGTGATAGGGTTTGAAGGGTGAACGGGTGAACGAGTGAACGAGTGAACAAGTAACCCGGCGCTGTGCTCCCTCAGCATGTGGCCAACAGTAGCCGGGCGAACGCATGGGATGGGGTTCACCCGTTCACTCGTTAACTTGTTCACTCGTTCACGCCTTCGCTCATTGACTAATTCCTCAAAGGCCTTCCCGTCTTAAGCATATGCTCAATCCGCGCCTGGGTTTTTTCCGTGGCGAGCAATTCCATGAAATGCCGGCGTTCAAGATCAAGATACCATTGTTCATCGACCAGGCTGCCGGCCTCGATATCACCGCCGCAGATCACGGTGGCGACCTTGCAGCCGATCCAATGATCGTGCTCGGAAATATGCCCGCCCGCCAGCATGTTCTCGAGCACCGTGCGGATGGTAGCAATCGCACTGCGCCCCGCCGCCGGTATGGCAGTCGCCCGCAGCGGTGGACGATACCCCCCAGCCGCCAGTGCACGCACTTCGGCCTTGGCAATCTCCAATAACTCGAAACGGTTCATCACCACTTTATCGGTGGCGCGCAGGTAGCCGATGTCGCGTGCGTGTTCGGCGCTGCGCCCGACCTCGGCCATCGCCACCAACCTGAAATACTTCTGGATAAACGCCGAAGTGTCGCCGCCCTTCGCGTCGGCTACCGCGCGCATCGCGAACTCCTTGCAGCCGCCGCCCGCGGGCAACAGGCCGACGCCAACCTCAACCAGGCCGATATAACTTTCCAGCGTCGCCACCGCGCGATCGCAATGCATCACAAATTCGCAACCACCGCCGAGCGCAAACCCGTCAACCGCGGCCACGGTTGGCGTCATCGAATACTTGAGCGCTTGCGTGGTAATCTGGAATTGCTCAACCAAATGCTCAACTTCGCCGAGCTTGCCCGCCATCAACTGATCTGCCACACCCAACTGCCGCGCGGCCTTCAGCGCCAGTGATTCGGCTTCTTTCCTGAACGATTTGAAAAGCCTGCTCATCGCCGATGGCGTGGCTGCGGACCGTGCCCCGCCCGCAGGCGTCTTTTTCAGATTTGCACCAACAGAGAACGGCGCCTCGGTCTGCCAAACCACCAGCCCCAGGTAGTTTTCTTCGGCTACTTCTATAGCCTGCTGCACACCTTCCAGCACATCATCGCCAATGGCGTGCATACGGCTTTTGAAACTGACTATGGCAATGTCGTCGCCGGTGTGCCAGCAGCGCACGCCATCGGTCTCGAATATCGTTTCACCGTATTTGCGTTCCTCGTCCAACAGCTTGTCGGGAAATGGCTGGCGCCCGTAGACCGGCAGCGTCGAGCGTGCCTGATAGTTGTTAGCTGACGGCGCGAACGAGCCTTGTGGCGTATGCACACCTGCACGCGCTGCATCCGTTGCCCACGCCGGCAACGCCGCGTGTGCCATCGATTTTCCCGTCGCGGCATCTTCGTTAATCCATCTCGCCACCTGCTGCCAGCCCGCGGCTTGCCAGATTTCAAATGGCCCCATGTCCCAACCGAAACCCCAGCGTATCGCGAAATCCAGGTCACGCGCATTGTTGGCGATGGCGCCCAGATGCACGGCGCAATAGTGAAACGAATCGCGGTATATCGACCACAAGAACTGCGCCTGCGGATGCGTGCTGGCGTGCAACTGCGCAAAACGCTCAGCAACATTCCTGTTCTTGAGAATTTCCACCACGCCGTCGTCCGCCACACCGTCCGAGACGCGGTAAGTATTTTGTTTTAAATCAAGCACTTGTATATCGTTACCCATCTTCTGATAAACACCGCGCTTGGTCTTTTGTCCCAGTGCGCCCTGATGGATTAAGGATTTCAGCCACGCTGGTACCGCGTAGTACTTGTGCCACGGATCTCCGGGCAGCGTGTCTTTCATGGTGTTCACGACATGCGCGAAAGTGTCTAGGCCCACCACATCGGCAGTGCGGAAAGTGGCACTCTTAGGGCGGCCGATCAGCGAGCCGGTCAGTGCATCCACGGTATCAAAACCGATACCCAGGCGCTCGGCATGATAAATCGTCGCCAGCATCGAAAACACGCCCACCCGATTGGCGATGAAGTTCGGCGTATCTTTGGCGCGAATCACGCCTTTGCCGAGCGTGGTGACCAGGAATTTTTCGAGATTGTCGAGGATAGCGGCGTCGGTTTCCTTGCAGGCGATCAACTCCACCAGATGCATGTAGCGCGGCGGATTGAAAAAATGCACGCCACAAAACCGATGCTGCAATTCAGCCGGAAATGCATCCGCCAGTTGGTTGATCGACAGCCCCGAAGTGTTGCTCGCGAATATGGTATGCGGCCCCAGATGCGGCGCGACCTTTTTGTAAAGCTCGGATTTCCAGTCCATGCGCTCGGAAATGGCTTCGATCACGAGATCGCATTCCTTCAGCCGTTCAAGATGCTGAGCGTAATTGGCCGGACCGATGAAGCCCGCGCGCGCCGCTGTGGCCAGCGGACTCGGTTCGAGCTTGCGCAGATTGTCCACCGCCTTCAGCACATTGCCGTTGGGATCACCCTCTTTCGCCGGCAGTTCAAACAGGATGACTTCGACGTTGGCGTTGACGAGATGCGCAGCGATCTGCGCACCCATCACGCCGGCGCCCAGAACGGCGGCTTTACGCACCAGAAACGGCGAAGCCGAGGGAGAAGCAGATGACATAAAAACTTTCTGTAGGAGCTGGCTTTGATTCTAGCACCGCGGCGCTGTGCTGCGTAGACCTAGACCCGGCGAGAAAGCTAGTTGCGGGGCGCACTTACAACACGCGGCTGACGATTTTCATCCACCGCCACACAGGTCAGCGTCGCCTCGGTCACTTTCACGCACAGTTTTTTTTCGCGCCGCCGCTGCGCATAGACCTCGACATCCACGGTGATCGAAGTGCGCCCGACCTTCACCACCTCGGCGTAAAAACTCACCACATCCCCCACAAACACCGGCTGGCGAAACACGAATGAATTCACCGCCACGGTAGCCACGCGTCCCTGCGCCAGCCGCACGGCCTGTATGCTGCCCGCCAGGTCCACCTGCGACATGATCCAGCCGCCGAAAATATCGCCGCTGTGATTGGCGTCAGCCGGCATCGGAATCACCCGCAGCGTGGGTTCTTTTCCGGGCAGCGTAATAGCGCTTGGTTGTTGGCTCATTGTTAACTTCGTGAAGCGGGAAGGGTGAAGAGTGAAGGGGTACCCCGTTCACCCGTTCGCCCTTTAGTGTCCCGCATACATCCCATCAATCTCGGCATTGAATTTTTCCATTACTTTCGGACGCTTGAGTTTCAGCGTAGGCGTCAGCATACCGTTTTCGACGCTCCACGGCTCGAGCGACAGCGTCGCGCGCCGCACCTGCGCGTAGCCAGGGAACACTCTTAACTGTACACCCACGCGCTGTGTGATTTCCTTTTCGACATTCGTGGCGCGCAGCGTCGCGGGATCATCCGCGTCCCAGCCTTTGTCCAGCGCGAGCTTTTTCCAGTGCTCGGCGTTGAGCACAGCAATCACACTCAGGTAAGGCTTGGCTTCACCCAACAACATAATTTGCTCGAACAGCGGATCGCGCAAAATCGCGTTTTCCATATCCACCGGCGGCAATTTCTCGCCGTTGGACATGACAATGATTTCCTTGATGCGCCCGGTAATAAACACGTGGCCCTGCTCATCAATACGCGCGGTGTCGCCTGAATTTAACCAGCCATCGGGCTGTATCATCGCCTTGGTCGCTGCCTCGTTTTTCCAGTAGCCCATCATGATATTCGGGCCTTTGATCAACAGCGCATTGTTGTCGCCGATTTTTACCTGCACGCCCGCAACCGCCACGCCCACACTGGCCGGCAGATTGTCCGACGGGCCATTGGCGCAGGCGATCGGGCTGGTTTCCGTCAGCCCATAACCCTGCAATACCGGCAGCCCCAGCCCAATGAACACCCGCGAGATTTCCGCCGGTAACGCGGCCCCGCCTGACATTGCCGCACGCATACGCCCACCCAGGCGCGCCAGCACCTTGCTCGCCACCAGCGCATGCAACACCGGCCACAACAAAAACGATGGTTTCCACGGCCCCCGTCCCTGCGCATGCTCAAAACGTGCGTAGCCCACATCCACCGCCAGCAAAAACAGTTTCTTGCGCAGCGGCGGCCCTTCGTCAAGTCTGGCGCGTATCGCGCTCCAGATGCGCTCGTAAATACGCGGCACCGATATCAACATCGTCGGACGGATGGTTTGCAGATCCTCCCCCAACTGGGAAATGCCCCGCGAATACGATACCGTGGCGCCGCACATCATCGTCAGGTAGTAGCCGCAGGTGCGCTCAAAGGTGTGCGACAGCGGCAAAAACGACAAAAACGAATCATCCGCGCGCACCGTGAGCCGCTGCAAACCCGCGTAGGCGTTGCTGAGTATATTGGCGTGACTAAGCATCACACCCTTGGGCCGCCCTGTGGTGCCCGAGGTGTAGACGATGGTTGCCAACTCATCGCTGTTGCGCGACAGGTGTTTGGTTTCAGTGCCGTGCGCAGGCAACCAGTGATCTATATCCCGCAAACGCGGGGCGCCCGGCGCGCCGGCATCCGGCAACGGCTCCACCGTGAGGATGCGCGTGAGACCACTCAACTGGCCGCGCACTTCAGCAAATGTTTGCCACTGCGCATGGGTGCCGAACAGCAGCACCTTGCAGCCGGAATCATTGACTATATAGGCGACGTTGTCGGGCCTATCCTGCGTGTACAGCGGCACCACCACCAGACCCAGGCCCAGCGCTGCTTGATCGAAGATCACCCATTCGGGCGAGTTGCGCAGCATCACCGCCACACGGTCACCCGCCGTCAAGCCCTCTTTCTCCAATGCCGCCTGCCAGCGCGCTACCTGGTGATCAATCTGCGCCCAAGTGTAATCGCGCCAATTGGCATGCTGCGCGTTGTAATCGCGGTAGGCAATCGCCTCCGGTGTACGTTTTACCCGTTCGCGCAGCAGACCGTCCAGCGTACCCGCAGTTGCGACGGAAATCACGTGTTCCATTGCGTCCGGCATGGTGTCCCCCCTTCTGCTGCCCAGGTGGCATTAAACTTATTGAGCTTTGACATTTTCATTTTCCCGAAAACACAGCCTTGCGCTTCTCCACAAATGCCGTCACACCCTCGGCAAAATCCGGCTGCGCCGCACAGCGCGCAAAGGCCTCTGCCTCAGCCACCAGATGCTTAGCAAGTTCTTGATTCATTGATGCATTTACCAACGCCTTGGTCTCGGCGTAAGCGCCTGCCGGACCCGCCGCCAGGCGTTGTGCGAGTTTTAGGGTTGCGGTTGCTAGCGCCGCTGCGGCGACCACCCGGTTGATTACGCCCAGCGCCTGCAAAGTAGCCGCGTCAACCACATCGGACAGCAGCAGCAACTCCATCGCTTTTTGATAACCCGCGAGACGCGGTAAAAACCAGCTCGCACCCCCGTCAGGGCTGGTAGCGATGCGGCTGTAGGCCATGCTGAACTGCGTGTCATCTGCGGCGACTATCAGATCGCACGCCATCATGATGCTCATGCCCGCCCCCGCCACCGCGCCATGCACGCTGGCGATCACCGGTTTGGGCGCGCGGCGCAAGGCGAGAATGCCGCGATGCAATTCAGCCGTGAGATCGAGCACTTTGCCGGAGATATTCGCCAACTGGGCTTTGAATGACCCCACATCACCGCCCGCCACAAACGCCGGCCCCGCACCACGCAGCACCACCACCCGCGCCTGCGTGTCCTGTTCCGCGCGCTCACACAAGTCACGAAATACCCTGATCGATGGCGGATCGAGCGCATTCATCACCTGCGGCCGATTGAAGGTGATGGTCGCTATGCCATCGGCGACGGCATATAAAATAAGCTCGCTCATACCCGTCTCACTGGCGTCTCATTGGCGTCTTACTTGCGTGCAAGCGCTTCAAAAGTCACCGCCTGCGTGGTCTGAAACAGTTCGCTGCGACTGAAATCCTTGGGGAAATCATCGACCATGATCACCCTGCGGCGCAATGATTTTGCATGCGCGAGGCTGTCGGCCTCGGGCTGCGTAATCACGCCTTTGGCCAGAGCATCCTGCGCCACCTGATCGCCGAACTCGCCACTGATCGCGCCGGCGTGCTGCGCCGCGCGAATTTTTGCTTCGATGGGTTCCGCCGCTATCACCGCCAGCAGGGCGGCATCGATCACCGTCACCGGATCCTCCGCATCCCGCGGGATGCACATGCCTTGCGTGAGGCGGTCGCGCGACGGCCCCGGCGTCATCAGCAAGCCCACCACCTGGCTGCCCAATGTATCGGCGGGCGCATCAAATGCGCGACCCCACGGGAAGATGGTCAGGCGCAGCGCCCATCCCACCCGGCGGCTCGGCAAATTTTCAAATAAACCGTAAAACGCCTCCTGCGTGCGATTCAATGCATCCTGCATTGCCCAGTGCAGGAACGGCAAGTCTTCGGCGGGCTTGCCGTCATCCTCAAACCGTTTCAGCACGGTTGATGCCAGATACAGCTGGCTCAATATGTCGCCGAGCCGCGCCGATAACCGCTCGCGGCGCTTGAGCGACCCGCCGAGCACGAACATCGCCACATCCGACGCCCACGCAAACGCACTCGAAAGCCGCGTCAGTTGCTGGTAGTACTGCCGCGTGTGCTGGTCTCCGGGCGTCAGCACCAGGCGCGCGCAGGTCAGTCCCATCCACGCCGCGCGCGCTTTGTTGGAAATCGCGAACGCCACATGGCCGAAGAACGCCGCATCGAGTTCGCGCAGCGCCCTGGCATCGTCTTTCTCGTGCGCCGCCTCCATCTCCTTCAACACAAACGGATGGCCGCGAATCGCGCCCTGCCCGTAAATAATCATCGAGCGCGTGAGAATATTCGCGCCTTCGACGGTGATCGCGATCGGTACTTGCTGATAGCTGCGCCCGAGATAATTATTCGGCCCCATGCAAATGCCTTTGCCGCCGTGCACATCCATCGCATCATTCAACACCTGGCGCCCGCGCTCGGTGAGATGGTATTTCACGATGACGGAAACCACCGACGGCTTTTCGCCCAGATCAATCGCACCGGCGGTCATCACCCGCGCGGCGTCCATCAAATACAGATTGCCGCCGATGCGCGCCATCGCTTCTTCAACCCCTCCGAAACGCCCGATGGAAATATTAAATTGCGTGCGCACGCGGCCATAACCACCGGTGGTACGCGCGGCGAGCTTGGACATACCCACGGAATTGGCCGGCAGCGAAATTGAGCGCCCCGCCGCAAGGCAATTCATCAGCATCTTCCAGCCCTGACCCACGTACTCGACACCACCGATCACGCAATCCATCGGCACAAAAACATCCTTGCCCCAATTAGGGCCATTCATGAACGCGCCGTTCAGCGGAAAATGCCGGCGCCCGATATTCACACCCGCAGTGTCCGTCGGAATAATGCCCAGCGTGATGCCGCGATCCTCAGTCGGGCCGAGTATGTGATCGGGGTCGTAGAGTCTGAAGGCAAGGCCCAGCAGTGTCGCTATCGGCCCCAGCGTGATATAGCGTTTCTCCCACGTGAGGCGTATGCCCAGCACATCCTGCCTGCCCTGCCATTCACCTTTGCATACCACGCCAAAGTCGGGGATGCCGCCTGCATCGGAACCCGCTTCCGGACTGGTCAGAGCGAAGCACGGCATTTCCAGCCCCTTGGCGAGACGCGGCAGATAGTAATTTTTTTGCGTCTCGGTGCCGTAGTGCAACAGGAGTTCCGCCGGGCCCAGCGAGTTGGGAACCATCACCGACACCGCCGCGGTGCCGCTGCGCGTGGTGAGCTTGACGATCACCGCCGAATGCATCAGCGCCGAGAAACCCTTGCCGCCGAATGCCTTGGGAATAATCATGCCGAGAAAACCCTGATCCTTGATGAACTGCCATGCGCGCGGCGGCAGATCATGCAGGTCATTGGTGATTTCCCATTCATTGAGCATCTCGCAAAGCGCTTCGACCGGACCGTCGAGAAAGGCCTGCTCTTCGGCACTCAGGCTGGGCTTGGGATAGGCGTGAAGTTTTTTCCAGTCCGGGTTGCCGCTGAACAGCTCGCCATCCCACCACACGGTGCCGGCCTCTAGCGCTTCTTTTTCGGTAGTCGACATCTGCGGCAAAATTTTGCGGAACAAATCGAGCAACGGCGCGCCCAGCAGCGCGCGGCGTATTGGGCCGGGATTAAGCACGAGTGCAAGGATCGCAAAAATAATCCACGCCAGCGCTAATACCACCGGCGGCGCGCAGCCGGAGTAACCCAGAGCCAGCAGTCCCGCCGCCGCGGTGACAGTCCACAGCAACGCTGGCGCACGATGGTAGGCGAGCGCCCAAACAATGGCGCCCACAATACCGATTGCGATCGATGTAACCATGATGTGTCTACCCCGATGAACATTTAGCGCATTATTCCACAATGCATCGGCATCCCGCGCCGCTCAGACCCAAAGCGCTTGCAAATCACCGGCCGTCTACTCAGTTTCAAACCCATGACTCGAAAACTTCAGCGTGCGACTGTTTTCCGTAACGGTCCGCACAACATTGTCGGGCGCACCAGACGGAAGCACCGCCTCGATCTCGAGTGTTACCTTTACCTCTGCACCGACCAAGCTGCCAAGATGCGCGATGACCTCTTCGGCGATGCGGCTGGCGTCGCGCCCGACACGAGTTGCATCGAGGATTACGGCGCCATGGAAGCGCTTCGGTTGGGTTGGCCCAGTGACGGGAGCAGGCGCTCCTGTCGGATCACCCCCGGATGTCGTCGCTGTTGGCCCGGTGGGCGAGCCGGTCCTTTACCGCCGCCTCGGTTTTCTCAAGCAACTTGAATCTGGGACCCCGGACCTCCAATAGATGCTCCGGCACGACGTGAGCCACAGCATAGCCGGCTTTCCAATCGTTCATGACGGCGGCGCAGCGATTGATAAATTGCTTCGGGCGAAGATGCGAGTCGTCGCTGCAGGATCGTCAACGCAAAGCCGACGGTGCCCGCGCGCTTGTCATTTTCGAGCGCTTCAACGCGATTGAACTCGTCGCGCACATAATCCGTCACTGCCCCGTACAGGTGTGCCTCAGCCTTCGAGAGCTTGTATGGCACGGTGTAGGCAATGCGCGGCGGGAACAACGGCGTGCCGTCGAACTTCAGCAGGCTCTCCTTCACCATTCGGCGCATCAGGTCCGAAACATCGGCCACATGAACGCCATCGCGGAAACGGCCCTCGAAACGGTCGCCGTCGAGTAACGCCATGAACAACTGAAAATCCGCTTCCTTGCCGTTGTGCGGTGTCGCCGTCATCAGCAGGAAGTGGCGCGTGAGGGTCGAGAGCAGTTGCCCAAGCCGGTAACGTTTGGTGTACTTGGTCTCACCGCCGAAAACCGTGGCCGACATCTTGTGCGCTTCGTCGCAGACTACAAGGTCCCAGCGGCAATCCGGCGCCTGGAGCTTTGCCTGCACGTCTTCATTGCGCGAAAGTTTGTCGAGCCGCGCGATCACAAGATTAGTTTCGAGAAACCAGTTGCCGGTACGCGCGGCCTCGAGCTTGTCGTTGGTGAGAATCTCAAACGGCAGATGGAAGCGCCGATAGAGCTCGTCCTGCCACTGCTCGGCAAGACTGCCGGGACATACGATCAGGCAACGTTGCAAATCCCCACGGGCGATCAGCTCCTTGATCAACAGCCCCGCCATGATTGTTTTGCCGGCACCAGGATCATCGGCCAGTAGAAAGCGAAGGGGCTGACGCGGTAGCATGGCCTCGTACACTGCGGTGATCTGGTGTGGAAGCGGGTCCACCAGCGAAGTATGCACCGCCAGTACCGGATCAAACAGGTGCGCCAAGCGGATGCGATGCGCTTCAGATACAAGGCGGAAGAGCTTGCCATCCCCGTCGAAGCTCCAGGGCCGGCCTTGCGCTACCACTTCGATTCGGGGCTCATGGTGTCGGTATAGCAACTCATTCGCCACCTTACCCGCCGGAGTTTTATAGGTGAGTTCCAGCGCCTCCGAGCCAAACCATTGCACATTCACGACCGTGACCAATGCGTCTGGCAGAATGCCGCCTACCGCGGCATTGGGCTGGAGATCTTCGAGTTTATTCATGCCGAATCGTTAGCGGGTTTATATATAAATTAGTTAATAAAAACAATAAGTTACATTACTTTTCTAATGTAATCTAAAACTGCGATTCCGCCAGCGCCATCACACTGTCTGCACCCCTGAGCACTGTAGAGCTGTACGCCGCCGCGCGCGGTAGTTCATGCTCGACGTAGAAGCGCGCGGACACGACTTTGGCTTTCAGAAACTCGGTGTCGGCGCCGGCTGCGCCGAGTTTGTGCGTGGCCGCCAACGCTGCGCGCACCATCATCCAGCCGCCACCGACGGTGCCGAACAATTTGAGATACGGCACCGCGACCGCGTATACCGCGTTGGGATCTTGCGGGAACGTTGTGACGATCCAGCGCGTGGCTTCCTCCAATGCGTCGATGGCGCCGGCGAATGATTTCCCGATGGCGGACAATTCACCTGCCGCAAGTGCTGTGGCCGTCAGGCGCATTTGCGCGATCAGCGCCAGCGCCGTGGCGCCTTTTTCATAACCCACTTTGCGCCCCACCAGGTCATTGGCCTGGATGCCGGTGGTGCCTTCGTAAATCGTGGTGATGCGTGCATCGCGCAGGTACTGCGCTGCCCCGGTTTCTTCGACATAGCCCATGCCGCCGTGTATCTGCACGCCGGTAGAGGCGATTTCCACGCACTGTTCGGTACACCATGCCTTGACCACCGGGATCAGCAAATCAGTCAGCGCCTGGTTGCGCCGCTGCTGCGTGATATCGGGATGGCGCTTCGCCTTGTCCAGCGCCGCTGCGGCGAAATACGCCAGTGCGCGCATGGCTTCAATCTGCGATTTCATACTCATCAACATGCGCCGCACATCCGGATGATGAATGATAGTCACGCGATCACCACTGCGCTGTCCAACCGCACGCCCCTGTACACGCGTTTTCGCGTGCTCCAGCGCGTGTTGATAGGCGCGCTCCGCAACCGCCACGCCTTCGAGGCCCACCGCGAGGCGCGCGTGGTTCATCATGGTGAACATGTACTCCAGCCCGCGATGAGGTTCGCCCACCAGATAACCTGTAGCCCCGCCGCCATCGCCATACTGCATCACGCAGGTGGGACTGGCATGGATGCCAAGCTTGTGTTCGATGGACACACACTTCACATCGTTGCGCGCGCCGGGACTGCCATCGGTATTGAGCTGGCACTTGGGCACGATGAACAGCGAAATGCCTTTCACGCCCTCGGGCGCGTCAGGCAGGCGCGCCAGCACCAGATGCACGATGTTCTCGGTCATATCGTGCTCACCCCAGGTGATGAAGATCTTGGTGCCGCTGATTTTGAAATGATCGCCTTCCGGTACGGCTTTGCTACTCACTGCGGCAAGATCCGAGCCTGCCTGCGGCTCGGTGAGATTCATGGTGCCGCTCCACTCGCCCGAGGTCAGCTTCGGCGCATAACGCTGCAACTGCCCGGCGGAAGCGTGATGTTGCAACGCCTCCAGCACACCGGAGGTCAACATCGGGCACAGGCAAAACGCCATGTTGCTGCTATTCCACATCTCCTGCACCGGATTGGAGACGATATGCGGCAAGCCCTGGCCGCCGTATTCGGTCATGCCGCCAAGGCCGTTCCAGCCCGCCGCGGTGAATTGCCGGTACGCCGCTTTAAAACCGGGCGTCGACGACACCACGCCATCGGCCAGCCGCGCGCCTTCGGTGTCGCCCACGCGATTCAGCGGCGCCAACACCTCCTGCGCGAATTTCGCCGCTTCGCCCAGCACCGCTTGCACCAAATCCGCGTTGACTTCCTCGCAGCCGGGCAATCGGGCCACCTCATCCAGCCCCGCAAGCTCGTTAATCACGAACAGCATGTCCTTGAGCGGTGCAACGTATGACGGCATGGCGGATCCCTTTGAAAAAGTGCTGTGACCGCGTGGGGCACGCCATGATGTTACCGCAAAGTATGCGTGGCGCTATACCCATGGACGCTTGCCCCTGCGAGTCGGGAGGATTAGCATCGCATTTTCTCAAGCTGCGCAGCAGGTGGCGAGCGGCCGTTTGCCTGCCCGCGCACAACCACGTACCGCACGCATCACACGCACACGGAGCTACAGCATGGCACGCATACCTTATCCAGATGTCAACGCAAACGCGGAAGTCATCGCACTGGCCGCGCAGATTCGCAAGGAGCGCGGCCGCCTGCACAATTTGTATCATCTGCTGCTCAACAGCCCGCCGGTGACGCGCGGCTGGCTAAATCTGCTCACCGCCGTTCGTCAGCAGTGCAGCCTTGCCGGCAAGTATCGCGAGTATGCGATTTTGCGTATCGCCATCATCAACGGCGCTGATTTCGAATACACCAGTCACATACCGTTTGCGCTCGAGGAAGGCATACGTCAGGAACAAATCGATGCGCTTAACGCGTGGCAAAATTCGCCAGTCTTTAATGCCACCGAGCGGGCGGTGCTGGCCTACACCGACGCCATGACCGAGGACATCCAGGTGCCGGATGCGGTATTTGACGCGCTAAGACCGCACTTCGATGCGCGCGAGTTGACCGAGCTTACTGTGACGATTGCAACCTACAATCTGGTATCGCGTTTTCTCGAAGCGCTGCAGGTCGATCATTAACAATAGCTGACACGCGCCACGCGCAGTGGTGTAAACCCCGCCAGACTAACCTATGCACACATCTCCCGTAGCCCGGAAGGAGTCCCAAGGACGTATTCCGGGAAGAAGCACCGCGCATCGACACCACGCGAGTCCATCTACCCACACTTCCCCGGAATACGGCCATGAAAAGCCATGGCCTTCTTCCGGGCTACGTGCTCTCACACTCAATGTTGTGTGCATAGATTCACCCACCAGGAGCAGACCTTGGCCGAAGCCCGTAAAGTAATCATCACCTGTGCCGTCACCGGTTCAATACATACTCCGACCATGACGCCCTATTTGCCGATAACGCCAGCCGAGGTTGCAGCCGGCGCGATAGGCGCCGCTGAGGCGGGTGCGGCGATTCTGCATCTGCATGCGCGCGATCCGCTCGATGGCCGGCCCACGCCCGACCCCAAGGTGTTCATGCAGTTTCTGCCGCAGATCAAGGCGGGCACCGACGCGGTGATCAATATCACCACCGGCGGCGGACACGGCATGACGGTGCAGGAACGCCTTGCCGCGCCGCTGATCGCCAAGCCGGAAGTGTGTTCACTCAACATGGGATCGATGAATTTCGGCCTCTATCCTAACCTCGACAAGCGCCGCGAGTGGAAGCACGAGTGGGAGCCGCAATATCTGGAGGCCAGCCGTGATTTCATTTTTCGCAATACATTCAAGGACATAGAATTTACGCTCAAACACCTCGGCGAAGACTGCGGCACACGCTTTGAATTCGAGTGTTACGACATCGGGCACCTCTACAACCTCGCGCACTTTCTCGAGCGCAAGCTGGTCAAACCGCCGCTATTTGTACAAACCATTTTCGGCATCCTCGGCGGCATCGGTGTGCATACCGAGAATCTGATGCACATGAAAACCATCGCGGATAAACTTTTCGGCGATCAATACCTGTGGTCGATCCTCGGCGCCGGCCGTCACCAGATGGGATTGGTGACGATGGGTGCGCTGATGGGCGGCAATGTGCGCGTGGGCCTTGAAGACAGCATCTACCTCGGCAAAGGCGAACTCGCCAAGAGCAACGCAGCGCAGGTGGCGAAGATACGCCGCATCCTCGAAGACCTGTCGCTAGAAATCGCGACCCCGGCTGAGGCGCGCAAGATGCTGGCGCTGAAAGGCGGGGACAACGTCGCGTTCTAAGTTCAAGGAGAAAAATCCATGCAAGGCACCATGATGAATTTTCCGCTGACGCTTGCGCACGTGCTCGAGCGCGCGGGCCGCCTGTTTGGCAATTCGGAAATTGTGTCGCGTCTGCCGGATCGCTCGTTGCACCGCCAGAGCTATGGTGATTTTTACCGGCGTGCGTGCGCACTGGGCGCTGCGCTGCAAAAGCTCGGGCTGAAAAAGGGTGACCGCGTGGCGACGCTGATGTGGAATCACTACGCGCATCTGGAGGCCTACTTTGGCATCCCCTGTGCGGGCGGCGTGCTGCACACCCTGAACCTGCGGCTGCATCCCGACGATATCGCCTATATTGCCAATCACGCCGAGGATCGATTTCTGATCGTCGATGATGTGCTGTTGCCGCTGCTGGACAAATGCCACGCGCAGGTCAAGTTCGAGCGCGTTGTGGTGGTGCCATTAAGCGGCAAACCCGTGCCGACCGCCTACGACGATTACGAAAAGCTGATTGCAGATGCGCCCCGGTTCGAGATGCCGCAGCTCGACGAGAACGACGCGGCAGGCATGTGTTATACCTCCGGCACCACCGGCAAACCGAAAGGCGTGGTGTATACGCACCGTTCCATCGTGCTGCACGCGCTGGCAACCTCCACCGTGGATGTGCTGGGACTCAGCAATCGCGATTCGCTGTGTCCGATAGTGCCGATGTTTCATGTGAATGCATGGGGATTGCCGTTTTCGGCGGTGATGGTGGGTGCAAAAATCGCGTTTCCCGGGCCGCATCTGGATGCAGCAAATCTGCTGGATCTCTACCAAGCGGAAAAAGTTTCGATGTCGGCGGGCGTGCCGACAATCTGGATGGGCATGTTGCAAGCGTTGCAAAAGGAACCGCAGCGCTGGAAACTGGCTTCGGGATTGCGCATGGTGTGCGGCGGCGCTGCCGCGCCGGAATCGATGATTCGCGCATTTGATGCGTTTGGATTGCGCGTCATTCACGGCTGGGGCATGACCGAGACTTCGCCGCTGGGCGCAGTCAATTACATCAAGCGTGAATTGGATGGACTGACCACGGATGAGCAGTACGCGGTGCGTGCAAAACAGGGCGTGCCGCCGCCGTTTGTCGAACTGCGTACCATGGCCGAAAACGGCGAAGCGCCGTGGGACGGAAAAGCGATGGGGGAGTTGCAGATACGCGGGCCGTGGGTGGCGGCGAGTTATCACCAGTTGCCGTCCGAAGCGGATAAGTGGACCGCAGACGGCTGGTTTTGCACCGGCGACATCGCGATCATCGATGCGCACGGTTACATGAAGATCGCCGATCGGGTGAAAGACCTGGTTAAATCAGGCGGCGAGTGGATCAGCTCGGTTGATCTGGAAAACGCCCTGGTGGCCCATTCCGCGGTACTGGAGGCCGCCGTCATAGGCGTGCCGCATCCCAAATGGGACGAGCGCCCGTTGGCCGTGGTGGTATTAAAACCGGGCCAGAGCGTGAGCGCCGATGCCTTGCGCGAACATCTTGCGCCGCAATTCGCGAAATTCTGGCTGCCGGATGCCGTGATGTTCGTCGACGCCATACCAAAAACCTCGACCGGCAAGATGTTGAAGGCGGCACTGCGTGAGCAATACAAAGCGCAATTTAGTGGAACAAACGCAAGTGTCGACTTGGAGAATCGCTAATTGAACTGCTCAAGGAGAAAATCAGTCATGGCACTAACCCCGATCCGCAGAGTAGTCACCGGCGACGACGCGCATGGAAAATCAAAAGTCGTTTGGGATGGTCCCTCGCCCGGCACACATGAAGCCAATTTCAACGGCAGAGGCCATACCGATTTCTGGGTGTGGCGCGAAACGCCGGCGCCGCTCGATGGCAAGGAAGATGCCGGCACATGGGACGACGAGTTCCCCAATCCGGTCGGCGGCGGTCATCAACGCGTGGTGCATTGGCTGGCGAAGACGGCCGAGTCTCCACCTAACGATCCCTACAAAGCGCCGGAGCCGCACGGCCGCACCTGGGATCGCGGTGGCGGTAACCAATACAATCGCTCCTACATGCATAAAACCAAATCCGTCGACTACGGCATCATGATTGCGGGTGAACGCGTGATGGAGCTCGACGACTGCACGCTCACGCTTAAACCCGGCGACATTGTTATCGACGTCGGCGCGTGGCACCTGTGGGACAGTTCAAGCATGGGTTGCATGATGGCGTTCGATATGTTCGACGCCGAATTCGCCGATGGCCCCGCAGGCACCGTGCAGGGCAACGACAAGCCGATGCGCGCGCCGCAAAACCAGCAACTCCCGCCGGGCGTAAAGCCGCAGCGCCGTATCGTCGCTGTCGATCGTGTAGCAGGTAAATCGAGTCTGGTCGGCGACGGCCCGTCCCCGGATGTGCGCACCGATCCCGCGCGGCCGGGTTTTGCCCTGCAGCGCATGTGGGTGGTCGATAGCGCGCCGGCAAAACTCGTTTTCGAGACGCTGCACCTGCCCCATGTGATCCAGCCGCCTGCCCAGGGTTCGGTACTGAACGTGGTAACGTTTCCGCCCGACGCCGCATGGCAGGGCAAAGTAGGCGCAAGCGAAGTCGCCGCGTATTTCAAGTCGGTGGGCGCGCCCGGCGCATCAACCTACTCTGCGCAGGCGCCGCATCCCTATATGCAAAAAACCCGCACCCTGGATTTGTGTATCGTGTTGGAGGGTGAGATTGTGCTGGTGCTCGACACGCAGGAGGTCCCAGTCAAGGCCGGGGAATTCATCGTGTTGCGTGGCTCCAACCATGCCTGGAGCAATCGCTCGGGCAAGCCTGCTGTGGTATCTATTGCATCGCATGGTGCGAAATAACGATGGTCAACTTACTGGAGATATTATGAAATCAATCAATCGTCGTGCCGCAGTGGCGCTAGCCATGGTTGCAGGCATTGCAGCCGGCAGCGCGTTTGCGCAACAGCCGCCCGCCAAAAGGGATTTCGATGCGGAAATCAGCGCTGCGCTGGCATCGGCAAAATCCGCCGCTGGATTTGAATTTTTAGGTACTCTGGTCAGAACCTGCCTGGTGCCACAGAGCGGTGGTGAAGACACCCGCGACATTCCTGCGCCGTACGTAACCAATCCCGCCAAAGCGCCGCCGCGCGATTCCTGGTACACCGAACCGGCCAGGGTGTTTGACAATCTCTACTTTGTCGGCGGCAAAATTCACTCGGCGTGGGCGATGACCACCCGGGAAGGCATCATCCTGTTCGACACGATTTACCCTTACAACTCCGAAGAACTGATCATCGGCGGCATGAAAAAACTCGGTCTTGATCCAAGGGACATCAAATATCTGATCGTCTCGCATGCGCACGGCGACCACATCGGCGGCGCCGAGATGCTGCAAACCCGCTATGGCATGCGTGTGGTCATGGCGGGGCCTGATTGGGATTTGGTCGAAAAATATCCGAACCGCTACAAGACCATGGCGCCCAAGCGCGATATCGTCGCCACCGACGGCATGAAGCTCACGCTCGGCGAAAGCACGGTGACGATCACCCACACCCCCGGCCATACACCGGGCACGCTGTCTTATACCTTTCAGGTATTCGATAAAGGCAGGCCGGTCAACGTTGCTTACTCAGGCGGCACTGCGTTTAATTTCGTCAACAACACGCCCGATCCGGGCATCAGGAATTTTCAGATTTATATCGATTCACAACGGCGCTTCGCCGCCAATGCAGCCGCCACCGGCGCGACCGTACTCATGTCGAATCACTCCGAATTTGACATCGCAGACAGCAAAAATAAAATGCTCGCTGCGCGCGGCAATGGCCCGCATCCGTACGAGAACGGCGCTGATGCCGTACAGCGTTATTTCAGGGTGATGCAGGGGTGTGCGCGGGCAGCGCAGATCAAGCTGGAACAAAAACAGGCAGAATCTGCCAAGCCGTAAGCACACAACCCCAAGAACATTTCGACAGGATAAACAGGACTCACAGGATAAAACCTCCTTCTGGTCTATCCTGTTCATCCTGTAAATCCTGTCTATCGATGTTCAAGACGATCTGCCATCGCTGTTGATGCGCTACCGTCGTCACCGGCATCCTGGCCGACGGTCGCCACTCAGTGCTTCGGCATCTTCGCGTCCTGCGCGACTTTCGCCCACTTGATGAGATCAACAGCGATCATCTTGCGAATTTCGGCGGGACTGCGAGCTTCGACCTCTGCGCCTTCGGCAGCGAACCGCTTTTCGATTTCGGGACGCTTGAGTATGGTCGCAACTTCGGCGTTGAGTTTGTTGATTACAGCTACTGGCGTGCCGCCCGTCGCCGCCCATGCCCACCAGATCGACGCTTCGTAACCCGGCATTCCCGCCTCGGACACGGTGGGCAGCTCGGGCATGACCGCAAGGCGCTTGGCGCTGCCGCTCGCCAGCGCCTTGATCTTCCCGCCACGCAGATACGGACCCACCGTCGGAATTGTCGCTACAGCCATGTGCGCGCTACCTCCCGTCACATCAATCAGTGCCGGGGCGCCGCCCCTGTAGAGCGCGATGACCGCATCGAAGCCGGCCTGGTTACGGAACATTGCCGACACAAAGTGCATGAATCCGCCTGCCGAAGCCATGGTGATGTAGTTGGGCTTGGATTTGCCGAGCGCTACCAGTTCCTTTATCGAGTTAACCGGCAGCGATGGCCCGACGATAATCAGCACGGCCCCGCGGCCCAGCGTTGCAACAAAATCAAAGTCCTTGATGGGATCGTACGGCAACTTGTTGATCACCGCCGGATTCATGGTGAACGCGGTCGAAGCCATCAGCATGGTGTAGCCGTCGGGTGCCGCGCGCGCGACGATTTCGGTGCCGATCATGCCTTCCGCCCCCGGCCGGTTGTCGACCACCACCTGAGCGCCCAGACGTTCACCCAGTTGGCTGCCGATGTAGCGGGCAAAGATATCGTTGCTGCCGCCGGGCGCCTGCGGCACGATCAGCCGGATCGGCTTGGAGGGGAAGTTCGCATCGGTAGCTGCCGCCCGTTGCGCCGCACACACGCCGGGCAGGGATGTCAGTATCAGGATCACGCTCGCTGCAAAACTCGCCTTCATGGGTCGCTCCTTTGGTAAATCAGCCGTTCGGTACAGTGTAACGTGACACTCAGTTGCGCGTGGAAGTATGGCATCAAATCCCGGCCGCTTACAAATGTGCGCCGGAATCGACGCAAGGCTATCATGACGTACCGGCGCGAAAACCGGCGAAGTATTGCGCTCGCAGAGAACAGCCGGGGCGTTGTTGGTTCGGGACGGCAGCGTTAGAATCAAGCCGGACTTGCGGCATCTGCGCACTGCAGCGCGGAACGCATCAAGAAAATTCAGCACGATTTTTAAGGAGTGGTCATGAGTATTGATGTGCTGGCTCTGGTGCAGCTATCCGCTGAACGAGTCGGCGTACTGGCCGCCGCCGGTTATGCCGTTCGCGAGGGAAAGAAGTATCCCAATCGGCTAGACGCCCTTCGCGACGGAAGCGCCGCCATCAGGGCCGTTCTGACCAACGGCCGTGGTGGTTTGAGCCGCGACGAGATGGCATTGCTGCCGCAGCTCGAATTCGTCTGCACCGTCGGCGCAGGTTATGAAGCGGTCGATCTTGAGACGGCGCGCAGTCGCGGCATCGCGGTCGCCAATTGCCCCGACACCAATGCATCAGCTGTCGCCGACTCCGCCATGATGCTGTTGATGGCGGCCACCCGGCACCTGCTTCAGGCCGATCGCTTTGTGCGTGCCGGTGGATGGCAGGAGCAATGGGCTGTCGTCACCCCGACCATTTCCGGCAAGCGTCTGGGCGTTCTCGGTCTTGGCACGATCGGCAACAAGATTGCGCTGCGCGCTGCGCGCGGCTTTGAGATGGAAATCGGCTATCACAACCGCAGGGCCGTAGCCGGATCTACTTATCGATTTTTCGAAAGTCTCACCGCGCTTGCGACGTGGGCCGACTTCCTGATCTGCGCTGCGCCAGGCGGCGCGGAGACACGACACCTGGTCAACGCGGAAGTACTCACGGCGCTCGGACCGCGAGGGTATCTCGTCAACATTGGACGCGGTACGGTGGTGGACACGGCGGCACTGATCGACGCGCTGCGATCAAAGCGCATTGCGGGGGCGGGCCTGGATGTGCTCGAAGGCGAACCGGCCGCACCGCCGATCCTGCCGGAGCTGCTGCAATTCGACAGCGTGGTGATCACGCCGCACTACGCCGGACGCGCACCGGAGGCGCGCACCGCGGCAACGGCGTTGATACTCGCTAATTTGAATGCGTATTTTGCGGGAAAGCCGCTGCCGTCTGCGGTCTCATTAAAGCCCTGAGTGCGCACGCATAGCAGGCGCCTGCTTGCGGTAGCGCCGCATCCCTACATCTTGGGAATCTTCGCGTCCTTGATCACTTGCGCCCAGCGCGCAATCTCCGCGCGCATAAACTTGTCGAACTCATCGCGGGTGGTCGGCGCCGGTGGCATCCCCAGCTCGGTCAGGCGCTGCTCAATATCCGGCATGCGCAATACCGAGGTGATATCGGCGTTCAGCTTATCCAGCAACGCCACGGGAACGCCGGCCGGCGCGCATACGCCATACCAGGAATTGACCTCGAAGTCGGGCACGCCCGATTCGTTCATGGTGGGCACGTCCGGCAACAGCGTCTGACGCTTTGCGCTCGCAACCGCCAGCGCGCGCAAGCGGTCGCTCTGAACAAATCCTATAGCCTGCGGAAAGTTCGTGATATTGATCGGCAGCTGGCCGGCAATAACATCTGTCGTTCCCTGCCCTGCGTTCTTATAAGGAATATGCACGATGTCGAACTTCATCCGCAGTTTGAGCCACTCCATCGTCAGATGCGGCGAGGTGCCGACCGTCCCGGCGGCGTAACTCAACTTGCCCGGATTGGACTTCGCATAAGCAACCAACCCCTTGATTGATTTGAACGGCGTCGAGGGGTGTACGACAATAATGTTAGGCGGCATGCCGATGCGCGTGATCGGCGCAAAATCTTTGTGCGCGTAGGGCATGTCCGCGATCATCGACAGGGAAATGGCATTCGGGGCGATATTGCAGTGGAGCAGCGTGTACCCGTCGGGCGGCGCCTTCGCGGCAAACGCCGCACCGATGGTGCCGGAGGCGCCTGCCCGGTTGTCAACGACGACCTGCTGGCCCCACAACCGCGTCAAACGATCCGCGAGCAGACGTCCGACGATGTCGTTCGAGGTGCCCGCGGGAAACGGGATAACGTAACGCACAGATTTGACTGGATAATTTTGTGCCCACGACGCCGCACTGCACAGCCACGCTGCAGCCGCAACCGAGACCATCACCCCACGACTTGCTCTGACCACACCTCGCATCACGCACCTCCGAAAGTTAGGCACCGTAACGATGAACGACCTGCCGTTAATGCTCAAGAAATTTTTAGCGTTTCACACCTAGACTTAGCAATTTCAAACGCCGCTAATGACCGAGCAGCACAGTAGCGCCGGTTCAGCAAACGGTCAACTGCGGCAATTACTTACACCGCGCCATTTAACCGGCATTGCCTGCAGTATCGTTGATCCCGCGCTGCCACGTCGAAGGCTTGATGCCCACGCGATTGGCCGCCCGTTTTCCCAGCCAATATCCCAGCGACTGCCCCACATTGGCAAAGGGCGACTCCACCTCCAGCTTCTGCGCGGCGTCTATCGGCCAGTTCGGGTTGTGCAAAAATTCGCGCCCGAGCGCCACCAGATCCGCGCCGCCCGAACGGATGATTTCTTCGGCCTGATCGGCGTGGATGATCATGCCCACGGCCATGGTTTTAATATCCGCGCCGGCCCTGATAGCCCGCGCATAAGGCACCTGATAGCCATAGCTCGGCGCGGCATCTGCCGTGCTGGCATCGGACATGCCGCCTGCACTGCAATCGATCACATCCACACCGTGCGTTTTGAGCACGCGCGCTACGGCACTGCTGTCGTCAGTGCTCCAGCCCGCTTCGTCCACTGCCGACATGCGCAGAAACAGCGGTTTATGTTCCGGCCAGTACTTACGCACTTCGCACACCACCTCGATCGGGAAACGCATGCGTTTTTCGGGCGTGCCGCCGAATTCGTCGCTGCGCTGATTGGCCACCGGCGACAAAAATTGATGCAGCAGGTAGCCGTGCGCACCGTGGATTTCCAGCACGTCGAAGCCGGCTTCATCGGCGCGTCGTGCCGCCTGCCCCCAATTCGATATCGCTTCCTGTATGTCGTCGTGCGTCATCGCGCGCGGCACCGCGTATTTGCTGTTAAACGCAACCGCGCTCGGCGCAATCAGTTCCCATTCTTCGCCATGGTCCACTCCCGGACAACTTGCCAGCGGCGCGCGCCCTTCCCACGGCACGCTACGGCGCGCCTTGCGCCCCGAATGGCCGAGTTGCAGCGCCGGCACCGCGCCGTTGCGCCTGACCAGATCGGCGATGCGCTTGAACGGCGCGATGAAATCGTCTTTCCACAGCCCCAGATCGCGCGGCGTGGAACAGCCGCGCGGATCGACCTTGGTGGACTCGACGAACACCAGCCCGGTGCCGCCGGCGGCAAACTTGCCGTAATGCATGAGATGCCAGTCGTTGACGTGGCCGTTGTCCGCGCAATACTGCAACATCGGTGACAGAACAATACGATTCTTCAGCGTAACGCCGCGTATTTGCAGCGGCGAAAACAATTGGGCTTCCACTACATTTTCCTTCGCAATTGATAAACCGGTGATTAGTTTTAATACCGAGTATGGGTATGATTGTTGAATTGTCGCATAATCGCTGTTTTCTGCGCTGCACGCCCGCCCATGCAGTGTGGACAAACTTATTGATTATTTTTTGACCGGAGATCGAACGCTGCAGCCGCATCACCGAGCCGCATGAATACAGCGCCGTTGTTTTTGAGGGTGCGAATCAGTTTTTCAAGCACGATCATGCGGTGGCCGCGCCCGATCACGAACGGGTGAAAGGTGTAGGTGATCACGCCCCACTCGAGATGATCGCGCAGATAGATAAAATCGTCGCTCCAGTTTTGCAGCACATGATGCGCGTTCATGTTGCCCGGCAGTATGGTGGTGTTGGTGCGCACAAATTCAAAGTGCGGGTAGTCGTCGAGCGACCAACTGACCGGCATTTCAATCAGCGGCGTCGCGGCACCGAACAGCGCCGGTTTTTCCAGCTCGATCACATCGCCCTGCCGCACACGGTACGGCGTGTAATCGTCGCCCATCATGCTGCTATCGTAGTAAAAGCCGTGCTTCAACAGCAGTTCCACCGAATGCGCGCTCAGGTCCCACGACGGCGAACGGTAGCCGCGCGCGTAGTGCCCGGTGAGTTTTTTAATTTGCTCGTTGGCGCGCACGAGGCCTGCTTCTTCCTGCTCGCGCGTCATTGCCGCCGGCGGCACATGGGTCCAGCCGTGATGACCGATTTCGTGGCCCGCGTCAAACACCCGCTTACATTGCTCCGGGTAGGTTTCAAGCGTGTGGCCGGGGATGTACCAGCTCGACGGCACCTCATATTTTTTCAGCAAGTCGAGGATACGTTGCGCGCCGACATTCGCGCCAAACTCGCCGCGGGAAATAGGTGACGGCGACGTCATGCCGCGCGAAATAAATCCCGACATGGCGTCGAAATCGAAGGTCAGACAAGCGATATGTTTTTTCATCGATACCAATATTGCTCAATCGCGACGCACTCTGATGCAGAGGCACGAACGATACCATGCGTTTCAATGTCATTGAATTTGCTTGTATTTCAAGGTCAAATCGTGCAAAAATTTGGCCTCGCAGAATACCCCGCTCCTTCGCTGCTTGGTTGTGATTCACTTTCCGCTGCTCATCAACCGAATACGCAGCGCCGGGATAGCGCTAAATGTTTGTTTTTGTTGTGTTTTCATTGTTTACAATTCCAAAAAACCAGCAATATCAGGAGATCGTAATGGCAAATGTCGGTATGGTAGGCCTCGATTGGCAAGAGCGGGTTAACTGGGACCGGCTGCGCAAGTACCGTCTGGCGCGCGCGCGCGAACGCATGAAGGCGCACGGCCTTGGCGCGATGCTGCTGATGTATGACGAAAATGTCCGTTATGTGACCAGCACCCTCACCCCCGGCTGGAACCGCCTGAAGCCCGGCCTGCGCTACGCCCTGCTGTGCGGCGATGACGCGCCGGTGCTGTTCGAGCAAGGCGACATCGGCGTGCATATCGCCAAGCACTCGCCGTGGATCCCCAAGGAAAACATCAAGTATTCCTACGCCTGGATAAAGGGGGCCGCGGGCGCCGCCTCGTTGCAGCAGGTGACCAAGTTCACCAACGCCATCAAGAAGGAAATGAAAAAGAGCGGCGTTGACGGACAAAAGCTCGGCGTCGATTTCGTCGATATCAACATGATCCAGATTTTCAAGGACCAGAAGATCGACTGGGTTGATGGCATGACGCCGATGATGGAAGCACGCGCCGTCAAGAATGAAGACGAACACGAGTGTATGCGCCAGGTCGGCGCCATCGGCGATGCCGCGCACTGGGAATTCATGCGCTTCCTGAAGCCCGGCCTCACCGAAAACCAGTTGACCGCGCACATCATGAAGTTCCTCTACGACATTCCGGGCATGGAAGACGTGGAAGACGTGATCGTGTCTTCGGGTCTCAATACCTGGCCGAACTGGCGCAACTTCTCCGACCGCATTATCAAGCCGGGCGACATGGTGTTCATGGACCTCGCTGCGTTGACCTGGAATGGCTACAAGTCCTGCTACTACCGCACTTACATGGTAGGCCGTGAGCCGAATCAGGAGCAAAAAGACATTTACTTACTGGCGCTGGGCTGGCTGTATGACTCAATCAAGGCGGTAAAAGTCGGCGCCACCACGCGTGATATCGCGCTGAAATGGCCGTCGGCGAAAGAAATCTGGGGCTACGAAGAAGAAGACCAGGCCGCCGCCAACCTGTGGGGCCATGGCCTGGGCCTCGCGCAATACGATCAGCCGGTGATTTCGCGCATCTGGTCGCTCGATCACCCGATCGAGATCAAGGAAGGCATGGTGTTCGCGCTGGAAACCCAGCACGGCAAGACCCATCAATGGGGCGTGCGCATCGAAGAGATGCTGATCGTGCATAAAGACAGCGTGGAGATCGTGTCGAACTTCCCGGTGGAGCAGATCACGGTGGTTGATCCGATGCCGGGTTACTGCAATTACGGCAAGCTGCCGGGGCGGTAAGTGGTGAGCATGTAAAAGAAATTCCCTCCCCTTCAAGGCATCGGCATCTACACATCTTTTTATGGTCCGTGCCGGTTTGGAAAGACAAATTGTGCATATTGTTTGAGTTGATCCACATCATAATGTTCAAGCAGCGTCAGAGTCGAAAGCAACAGCCACAGTCCGGCGAGCAAAGCGGGCGCT
>CAMBCF010000058.1 GCA_945864585.1 Bordetella parapertussis
TTGGGGAAAATCTGCCGCGCCATCGGCTTGCCCAGCCGTGCCGATTTGTTTTCTTCCAGCGTATGCAGATCATCCAGCCGCCGCAGGAACAACAGGTAGGTGATCTGCTCGATGACTTCCAGCGGGTTGGCGATACCGCCCGACCAGAAGGCATCCCAGATGCGGTCAATCTGATTGCGAAGTTCGCCTGTGAGCATTTTTTGCTTGTGTTGTTTTTAGTTTTTGAGGATGTAGAGTCTAACCTGTTCTGCGGTTATGGCTAGACGGTGGAAGAAGCACATGCCGTGGAAAAATCGGCGCTGTCGTTACGTTGCCGGACTGAGCTGGCTTTACCGAGTTTCAAATCGAACATGTCTACGAGCGTTATCCCGCATGAAATCAGTGCACTTAACGGCTTTCAACTCTGAGCTAGCTTTCAACTGTTCAAATTCTCCGTCAGAAAGCGGACCTTCTGACGGGCAAAGATGCGTTGCGCCACTGTCACCATCGTGATTGACGCCGTCAGGCGCCGTTGTGCTCAGCTCTACCGCTGAGGCGCATCATTGGTACTTCGTCCGCACATAAACGCCATAGGTCCCGAAACAGTCATAACCTTTTGGGGTTTTGTGCGGGTTCAATGAACCGTCCATCGACTTCCTCTGGAAAGTCTTGCCGCAGACAGTGCAGCGATAGACGTAAACCGGGCCATCGCTACGCGACGGCGCCGCACGGCGGGGCTTTGGCGCTGCTGTGCTTGTACCCCACGACGCACTCACTCCACCACTTGGTCGCAACGCTGTCGGCGTGACATGCAGCGGTCCCCGAGGAGAGAGTTCGACGACATAGCGCGGCGTGAACGATTGCGCCGTGACAGATGCATCCTGCATTCGGTCCACGCGGTAGGAGCGGTGCTCGCCGGAATCGCTTCGGATGGCGTGTAGTACAAAGTTCCCGTCTGCCGTCTGTCGAAGAGAGTATGGCTCGATGCGACGGATACCGTTGTCATAGGTGAGGTCTACGCAAAGATAGTTGGCGGCAGCGAAGCGAATTAGTTCCAGGGGCGCACGCGCGCGTAGCGGGACGGCCATCGGTAGCACACGGCTGCGGATTGTTATTTCTGAGGAACCAGGTTGGATACTCGCACGCTGCGGTGCTTCTGCTAGGCCCATGATCCAAGTGAAGACTTCCGGCAATGCAGCCCAGAAATCTGCCACCGGCGGCAGCACGGGAAGCTGATGTCCAAGCATGCTTTCCCACATCGCTTCCAGATCAAGGCGGTGCAGTTCGAGCGATTCAATCGTTGGCAGGGCTATGCCTTTGTAGGTGCATTTTTGCTCAAGGACATTACGCAGCACCGCTGATGGCGGTCGGCCGTCGCCATGGCGATAGAGGTTTACAACGTCGTAAAGATCCCGAGGCCGGGTACGCTCGCCAAGCGCTCTCACTTTCTCCGCGAAGGCTTCTTCGTAGGCGTAGCAGTTGATCCAGATTCCTTCCTCGGGCCGGTCGGAATAAGCATGAAAAACTTCGCGTTTCACAGGAGGCAGCACAAGCTTTTCGTCTGCCGTGAGATCGAGCTTGATCTTCGGCCATCCGCCTGCGTTTGACGCAGGCGACACCGGGCCGCGATAACCGACTTTGCCCTGACAAGAGCGGCGCCCGCGCGGATTCTGGTAGGTGTCGAAACTCAGTTGGTCGATGGGCATCGCGAGGCCTGATTTATCTGCAACCCACTCGACCACTTCACCAAATGCGCGGTGCAGAAATCCCTCCTCAAGTTGGACCTCGTCGCGCAGGGTGAAATCAAGGTCTTCGGAAAACCGATAGGTCTCGAAGTAGCATTTCTTGAGGCAAGTGCCTCCCTTGAACACCCACGATTCGGCGAGATCGGGGTGGGCATAGATTCCAGCAAGCATCCAGCCAAGAACATAGTCCTTCTCAACTACATTAGGCAGAAGGCCGAATGCAGAAGCGGTTTCGAGGACCTCGCGCTTGTCGATCATGTTGCACCTTGCTTCCAGCGTCCAGGCACCCAGAGCCGCCATGCCGTTTGCAGGTGGACGGACGGTAGGGCAGGATCGAGCTGCGTATAGCCCTGCGTCAATCGTGTGCGACAGGCTGCGGCAAGTTCCGAGTTATGTAGATGGGTCTCCGCAAGAAAACCGAGCCTTTTGAAAACCACGCCATTTCCAAACTGCTCAGCGTAGCGGATCAGAAGGTCGCCGTTATAGGTCGGCATTTTCTGATATGCAGCCAAGCAATCAGCAACATGATCGATTCCACCGCCGGTCTCCGGCATCGCTATCATGTCAATCACGACGCGCGCGGGGTCCGCGATATTCACGCGCGTCGAACCGCGCCAGATGGCCGTGAGTCCGTACATTTGCTTGTGCGCTGCGTGATGCAACAAGAAGGTGACTCCCTGCGCGGTCACACGCTTTGCGTTAATCCGTCTCGTTGTGAAGACGACTGTCTCATTGAAAAGCTGCTCAGTCAGGTCCCAATGGTGAGCGGCCGTCCATCCGCTGATATAGCATTGACCGAAAAGGGTTGGAACCAACACCCAAGGGTCTGCGACGACTTGCTCGCTGCCAGAGAGATCGAGAGGCACAGAGACATACAGTCCGTGTCCAATGCGCCGCATCCACCCTTGACCGCGCCAACGCGATAGCAACTTAGCGGCAGCAGTGCGGTCGAGGTCGAGCGTCTTCGCTGTAGCGTCTATCGACACGATCTCTTTGGTGGCGCGCAGCACCGCGGCAAGGCGGGCGCGCGAGGCTGGCAGAGATACGTCTTTTCTCATCACCACTATATGTTATCACATAAAATTCGCATAATAACGGAATTTAACGTTTGTACATATAGTGCTGAAAGCGCAAAGGCTAACGGACTCGACCGTCTTGACCCTGCTTACGGGTGCGTTAAGTGATCTGCTCGATGACTTCCAGCGGGTTGGCAATGCCGCCCGACCAGAGAAGGCATCCCAAATGCGGTCAATCTGATTGCGTAGTTCGCTGGTGAGCATTTTGCGTCTGCGGTGTTTTGATTGCTGGAAATGTTGGGTCTAACTTGTTCGGCGGCAATGCTAAAGGCACCATACCCCCCCTCACTTCGATTAGTGTCCTCGACAGTTGCCAGGAACGATCAACGGTGAAGCGTTAATGACCAGCATTTACCGGTCGCCATCGATTTCCCTTTGCAGATCATCCAGCGTGACCTGAATGGCGGGCACCTTGCGGCGATAGAGTTCGTCCAGGAACTCCACCCGGTTCAATCCGGCAATCTCTGCCGCCTTCCCCTGGGAAAGCTTGTGTTGCGCATACCACTGCACTGCCGCCGCGATACGCATCTCTCTGACGAAGTCATTCGGCGCCAGCCGCAGCGCCGAATACACCGTGTCGGGTAGATCAATGGTCACAGTGGTCATGATTTCTCTCCAGTTCGGGCACTGTATGTCCACCTCTCGGCGGAATCGCCGGGCACCTGCACCTGAGCGGCACATAGGGAGTTGCCGACAACATCATCATTCTGCGCACCTTGCATCGCATAGCGCAATGGGCCGCTCATGTTTCAGCTACGTTTGCTGCGCACAAGCCGCACTCAAACGCTAGGTTCGCCGGGGAGGGGTTGTGGGTCGCAAGAGCTAACAACCTGCCGTATGACGGTTCATCAAGACCAACCTTTCTGCCGTCATTCTGGCGTACGCCAGAATCCAGCACGTGCAATCATGCAAAGCATCTCGAAGCAAGATCCTTCGGATCAGGTAACGCACTGGATTCCGGCCTTCGCCGGAATGACGGAGTAGGTACGCGCTTATTGTGGTTCGATTTTCGTTGCGCGCACGATCTCGGCGTAGCGCTTGACTTCTTCCTGCACCAGTTTGCGGAATTCGGCTGGGCTGCGTCCGTCGGACTCGTAGCCGCCTTCGGCCATGTACTCCCGCACTTTCGGCACTTGCAGCGCTTTGTGAACTTCGGATTGGATTTTATCGGCGATCCTTGAGGGCGTTTTCGCGGGTGCAAACCAGCCGTGCCAGCCGCCGATGATGTAGAACCCGGGGATTGCCGCCTCGGCAATGGTCGGCACCTCCGGCAGCACCTTCCACCGCGTCTTGCCGGAAAATCCCAGCGCGCGCACCTTGCCGGCCTTGATCTGCTGCAAGGAAATTATCGGCGGAATGAGCATCACCTGCACCTCACCGGCAAGCAGCGCGGTGAACGCCGGCGCAACGCCTTTGTACGGCACGTGCGTCAGCGCTATGCCTGCTTTCATATCGAAGAATTCGACTGCGAGATGCAAGGTGTTGCCGACCCCGGGCGAGCCATAGGCGAGTTGCTTGCCCTTGTTCTTCGCCAGCGCGATCAATTCCGCTACCGATTGCGCCGGCACAGAGGGGTAGACCAGCAGCAGGTAGCCCTCTCCCAATGCGAGGTTGGTGACCGGCAAAAAGTCTTCGACCTGGTAAGGCAGTTTGCGGTAAACGCTCGGATTGATCGCGAACGCAGCGGTCACGTGCAGCAGCGTGTATCCGTCGGGAGCGGCCTTCGCGACAATCTCGGAGCCGATGATGCTGTTCGCGCCGCCGCGGTTGTCGATGATGAAGGACTGTCGGAGTTGACGCTCCAGTTCATGGGTCACCGAACGTGCGATCACATCCGACGTGCCGCCGGCCGGAAACGGCACGACAACGCGTACGGGACGACTCGGAAACGCCTGCCCGCTCGCGTTTGTCGCAACAAATACGAGTGATGCAATTATCGAGATTGACCGTCGAAGCATGCGGGATTCCAGCAGACTATCAAGCGTGTAAGAAATTAAAAAACTTTTTTTACGAATAGGTAATCTATCCCCCCACAGGCGAACAGTCAAACGCGTGAATTTTCAATCGCGATGTGGGCTATTCGGATAAGCGACGAGGGAGGGTGCTAATTATTTATCAAACTCTCCCAGCAGGCACAGCGTCGGCGCCTGGATGCTGCCGATGTTGGCACGCCAGCCGTAGTTCATGCGGTTGGGTGCGCGCATGATGCCGCGGCCGTCCGCGGTCCAGTGTGCGCCGAGGCCGTCTTCTTTCATCAGCGCTTGCCACAGGATTTCGCGGATTTCGGGATGCTCGATCTGCCCTTCGCTGCGGCAATCGTTGTGCCAGCGTTTTTCCATCAGCATGTCCCAGCTTTGCAGAATCATCGGTGCGCCGGGTTCGGGAAAAGGATTCGGCGGCGTGTCGCTGGGGAAATACGGGGTGGGGCCGTAGAGCACCAGCTTGTCCACTTTGTCGGGATGCATCGCCGCGAAACCGCCCGCGCGCGGCGTGCCGGTAGACCAGCCGATCATGCTGATACGCTCCACGCGGCGCAAATCCATGATGAACCTGACCACGGTTTCGACTTCATCATGCTCGGTGCGGCTGGACACCAGCTTGAACGGGTAGAATCCCTTTTCTCCGGAGGTTCCGATGCAGTCCATATTATTTCGCGTGCTGGCACTGGTTGCGGGAGCGCTGATTTACACGCACGCGCCAGCCCAACCGTACCCGGCAAAACAAATCCGCATCATCGTCGGCTTCGTACCCGGCGGCGGCAGCGATTTCATCGCGCGCCTGGTGTCGGTAAAACTTACCGACGTTTTCGGACGGCCGGTGATTGTCGAAAATCGTCCCGGCGCGGGCGCGGCCATCGCCACCGAGATGGTTGCCAAAGCACCCGCCGATGGCTACATGCTGTTGCTGGGCAGCGCCGGGCCGTTCAGCATCCTGCCCGCGCTGTCGTCAAAAACGCCGTATGACGCACTCAAGGATTTTGATCCAATAACTCTGGTGGTGATCATGCCGTTTGTCACCACCGTGCATCCTTCACTACCGGTGAAAAACATCAAGGAACTGATCGGCCTTGCGCGCGCGCGGCCGGGGCAACTGAATTTCGGCTCGCCCGGCCACGGCAGCACCAATCATCTTTCCGGTGAAATGCTCAAGATGATGGCGAAGATCGACCTGGTGCATGTGCCATACAAGGGTGTGTCTGCCGCGATGGCGGATGTGATCGCCGGCCAAATCCAGATTCTCTCCGGCGATCTGACGACGCTGATGCCGCAGGTGAAAAGCGGCAGGCTGCGCGCGATAGCGGTCACCTCGGCCAAACGTTCAACCGTGGCGCCGGAAATTCCCACTATCGCAGAATCCGGCGTGCCCGGCTACGACACCAGCGGCTGGTTCGGCGTGGTCGCACCCGCCGGCACGCCGCGCGCGGTAATCGAGCGACTCAATGCGGAAATAGTCAAAGGCATCACCACCGCGGAATCACGCGAGCGGCTGGGCACGCTCGGCGGCGACGTGGTGGCGAATACGCCGCCTGAGTTCGCAACTTTCATCCGCGCCGAACATGCGAAGTGGGCCAGGCTGGTGGCGGCTACAGGGTTGAAGGATAAACCGTAAGTAATTGTTTTTAAATGATAATTTATAGAACATTTTAGCCACAGATTTACACAGATGAACACAGATTATTTGCGTATTCGGTGTAAATCTGTGAAATCTGTGGCGAAGAAGTTTTTCACGTGACCATGTCCACAGGTTATCCCGCACTGTTTTCACCCTTTACCCTCGCCGGCAAGCGCCTCAAAAATCGCATCGTGCATGCGTCGATGACTACGCGCATGGGCGACAAAGGCCGCGTCACTGAACGCCAGTTGCACTACTACGCCAACCGCGCAATCGGCGGCGCGGCGATGATTGTGACCGAGCCGCTGTCGATGGCGCAGCATCAGCACATTCCATTCAAAATCGTCGCTTACAACGATGACGAACTCGACGGTCTCAAGCGCTGGGCCGCTGCCGTTGAATCGCATGACTGCCGCCTGCTCGGCCAGATACAAGACCCCGGCCGCGGCCGCCATGAGGTTGGACGTACTCTCGAAGCCGTAGGCGCATCGGCACTGCCCGACGATTTGAGCGGCACCGTGCCGCGCCCGCTCACCGTCGATGAAATCCGCCGCATGAATGACGACTTTGCGCAATCGGCAGCGCGCCTCAAACGCTGCGGCTTCAGCGGGGTGGAGATTTCAGCGGGGCACGGCCATCTGTTTCATCAGTTTCTGTCGCCGTGGTCAAACGCGCGTGACGACGAATACGGCGGCGATCTCATAGGACGTACGCGCCTGATCAGCGAAATGATCGCCGGCATACGCAACGCCTGCGGATCGGACTTCATTCTCGGCCTGAAACTCCCCGGGGATGACGGCGTGCCCGGCGGCGTCAATCCCGTCGAAGCGGCGGCCATCGCAGCCCACCTTACCCGTGACAAAACCGTCGATTACGTGACGCTGGCGCAAGGCAGCCACGCGCGCTCACTTGAAATGCACGTGCCCGATGACCATGGCCCGCGCGCAGTCTATATGCCGCTGTTTCGCGCCCTGCGCAACGCCGTGAATGGCCTGCCGTTGATCGCCTTGGGGCGCATCACCGATCCCGCCGAGGCCGACGCCATCATCGCCAGCGGCGAAGCCGAACTGGTGGCACTGGGCCGCGCGCTGGTGGCCGATCCCGCATGGCCGCTGAAGGCCGTGCACGGGCGCACGCACGACATTCGTTACTGCGTGTCGTGCAATAACTGCTGGTATGTGGGCGCGGCATTCCACCAGCCGCTGGCGTGCGACAACAATCCGCGCGTGGCGCAGGCTAATGAAGTGGATTACTGGCCCAGCCCTGCCCCGGCAAAAAAGCGCGTGGTCGTGGTTGGCGCCGGTGTTGCGGGCATGGAAGCAGCGTGGACCGCGGCGGCGCGCGGTCATGAAGTCACGGTGTTCAGCCGCTCGCGCGATATCGGCGGTAAAGCGCGGCTGCGCGCGCTGCTGCCGGGCGGCGAAGCCGTCAGCAGCGTCTACGATTATCAACACACTGCCGCGCAGCGCGCCGGTGTACGGTTTGAGATGGGTACGGCCGCCACCGTTGGCAGCGTGCTGGCGTTGCAACCCGATTCCGTGATCCTCGCCACGGGTGCAAACATGGTCGCGCCACGCTGGCTGCCGCCGCAGGCGCGCGAAGTCGTCAGCGATCTGCGTTCAGCGATGCAGGCTGTGCTGCACATCAAGGGCAGGCAGGCGGGCGCCGCCGTCATTTACGACACCGATCAATCCGAAGGCACCTATGCCAGTGCGGAACTGTTGCAAAAAATATTCGAGCGCGTGGTGATCGTGACCACCCGCGACAGCATCGCCGAAGAAACCGCGATGGTCACGCACCAGGGCATCAATCGCCGTCTCAGCGCCAAGGGCATCGAGGTGATGACGTTGTCACAGCCGCGCTGGGACGACGATTTTGAAAATGGCAATCTCGAAATCGTGCAGGTGTATACCGGCGCAAAAACCGTGATCCGCAATGTCGTGTTCTTTGCCTATTCAACACCGCGCGCACCGGACATTGCGCTGGTCGCGCCGCTGCGTGCGGCGGGCATCGAGGTGCGTTTGATCGGCGACTGCCTCGCACCGCGCAATGTGATGGCGGCCACAGCCGAAGGGCATGCGGCGGGGCATGCGGTTTAGGGGTGTAAGCGTAGCGACGGGTACTGCGTGTTTGGCGCATCCTTGCAGACCGCCAGGCCAATACCGGAGCGAGCGAATTTTCGCGGTACCGCTTGCCGTGGTATCGTTAGCGCTCTGAAAAGCAGTTGACGGAACAATCCAATGGAAATCATTCAATTGACGAAAGTCATGGTTACGATTCATGACTTTTCGTCATCAGGAGCATGCCGATGAAAAGCGCGACACCGCTGTCAGACATCAAGCCCGAGCAGTTGGTGGCGGGCATTCGAGAATGGGTGTCGCTCGAGACACCGCCGCACGACGTGCCGCGGTTGCAGGAATTCGCGGAACTCGCTTGTTATCAGGCGCGACAAGCAGGTCTCACCGCAGAACTGATCCCGGTGAGCAACACAAAGCAGTCGCTGGTACGCATCCGCGCAAACAGCGAAAGCAACGAAAAAGCCGTTCTCGTACTGGCACACTATGACACCGTTCACCCGATCGGCACCGTCGGGCGCAACCGCGTGCGAGTCGAGGACGACAAGATGTTCGGCCCCGGAACCTATGACATGAAAGCCGGGGCCTACCTTGCGCTGCAAGCGATGTCCGCACTTTATAAGGAGCGGCAGCCGGCGCGCCCGGTTGAGCTTCTGCTGGTCCCCGACGAAGAGAGCGGCAGTCGGCTGTCGCGCGCCACCATAGAGCAATTCGCACGCAATGCGGCGTTCACATTGGTCGCCGAGCCTGCGCGACCCGGCGGTCATTGCGTGACCAGCCGCAAAGGCACCGGGTATGTCAATGTGACAGCGATCGGGGTTCCATCGCATGCTGGAACGGATCACGCCAAGGGCCGCAGTGCCATCCGCGAAATCGCGCACCAGGCGCTTGCGCTGGACGCCATGACCGACTACGGCGAGGGTGTCACGCTGAGCGTCGGGCGCATCGACGGCGGCACCAATCGCAATGTCGTGCCCGAACGAGCGAGCTTGATTGCGGATTTTCGGGTGGTGACCCAGGCGCAGGCCGATCGCTTATTGGCTGTGGTTAGAGCGCTGACCCCCGTCGTTGACGGCGTCAGGCTGGAAATCGAAGCCAATCTTAACCGGCCGCCGTTTGAACGCTCGCCGCATGTGCAGGCATTGTTTGAACGAGCACAACGTGTCGCGCGCGCCACCGGTTTTGAGCTGGGGGAGGTGCCGCGCACCGGCGGCGGCAGCGACGGAAATTTCACCGCCGCCTTCGGCGTGCCGACGCTGGACGGGTTGGGTGCGGAAGGAGATGGCGCGCATACCTTGAATGAGTACATCGTGGTCTCGACGCTTCCTCAACGGCTGCAATTCCTGCACAACATGCTGCGTGATCTGGCTTGGGAGCCCGTGTTCGCGTAGCACATGAAACCATCGCGGCTGATTGCATGGTTCAGCAGGCGCGGCATCTATTACGGCTGGGTCATCGTCGCCGTGATGTTTGTCACGCTCTTCATTTCCCTCGGCTTTCGCTTCGCTTTCGGCGTCTTTTATTCCGCCATTCTTGACGAGACCGGCTGGGGGCGTGCGGAGACGGCGGGCGTGGTTTCCGCCGCCATGATCGTCTACGCCTGCACCGCGGCCCTGAGCGGCTACCTGTTTGACCGCCTGGGCGCGCGCGTGCTCTTTCCCATCGGCGCGCTGTGCATGGGGGCGGGGCTGATGCTCTGCTCAGTGAGCGATTCGCTGGCCGCCTTGACCATCTCCTACGGCATCATGCTCGGGCTCAGCTACGCGGCGCTGGGGTTCATTCCGCACATGGCCATAGTCCCCCGCTGGTTCGACCGGCGGCGGGGGCTGGCCTCCGCAGTATCCCTGGCCGGTGTGGGCTTGGGCTCCCTCGGCGTGGCGGCCCTGAGCGCGGAAATGATCCTGCACATCGGGTGGCGCGAAACGATGTGGTGGTTCGGCATTGCGGCGATGGTGGTGTTGATCCCCATCAACCTCGTATTTCACCCCCATTCCGCTGAGCGCGTTGGCCTGGCGCCCGATGGCCTGCCCGCGCCACCTGCCACTGCGACCGCGCCGGTCAAGGCCGGTGCGACCATCGGGGATGCGCTACGCAGCCCGGTCTTCTGGCTGCTGTCCCTCTCCGTCACCATGACCGGCCTGTGCAACATGATCATGGTTGTGCACCAGACGCGGTTGCTGGTGGACATGGGATACAGTCTGTCGCTGGCGTCGCTAATCTTCGGCATGCTCGGCGTGATGCGTGCCGTCGGCGGCCTGATCTGGGGGCCGCTTTCCGACCGCATCGGTCGCACGGTCTGCGTCGTCTTCATCTGCAGCATCAGCATCGTCGGACTGGCGATGCTGTGGCTGACATCACTCCTTCCGGCCGAATCCTCAACCCTGCGCATCGCCCTGCTCGCGGGCTACCTGCTGACGTTCGGCATCGGCTACAACGCCATGGCCCCGGTCTACGCCACCGCCGTCTCCGACCGGTTCGCGGGCAAGAACCTGGGCACGATCCTTGGGCTGCTCGATCTGGGCTTCGGCCTCGGCTCGGCGGTGGGCCCTTGGTGGGCGGGCTGGATGTTCGACCGTTACGGCAGTTACGGCGGCGTTATCCTTGGTGTCGCGTTGGGCGTGGTGATCACAGGCTTCGCGCTGGGGGCCGCGACGCTGCGACGAGCGCCAGTCTGATTCGATCAAAAATTTACGCTAAAGCTGTACATTCCAAATAACTGGAGATAAAGGATCAGCATGGCCGAACAAATCGAAAAGCTCGCGCAGTTCGTCGCCGACACACAGTGGGAAGATATTCCCCGGCCGGTTCAGCAGCACGCCCATCTCGTGCTGCTCGACACGATCGGGGTAATTCTGGCCGGCTCCGTGCAACCGGAGGTGCGGCGGTTGCACGAAGGCTTGAATGCGAGCGCAGGCACGGGAGCGACCGTGTACACGCGCGGCTGGCCCATCGCCGATACCGGTCGTGCTGCGCTCCTCAATGGCATTGCCGGTCGTTCGATCGAACTCGGCGAACTGCACGATGAGGTTTCGGCGCAGGCAGCGGTGCAGATCGTGCCCGGTCTACTGGCCGTCGCTGAATCGGCGCGCTGCAGCGGCCGCGAAATCCTCACCGCGCTCGTCGTCGCGTATGATTTTGCCATCCGCGTGGGTGCTGCTACAACGCGGCGACCGCTCGCACACCCGAACGGCCAGGCGTCCCTGCTGGGCGCCATCGCTGCGGCTGCCCGCGCGCGAGGGCTCAACGCTGCTCAAACCAGCACCGCAGTGCGTATCGGCGCCAACCTGGTGGTCAGCGCCGCTTATAGCAACGTAGTCGCTGGTGCGACAACGCTCAACGTGGCGGGCGGGATGAGCGGTTTCGCAGCCGCGCTGGCGCCGGAACTGGCGCTTGCCGGTTTCATAGCACAGGACAACGCCATCGAGCAGGCGATGACCAGTCTCGTAGGAGATGGCTTCGATGCCTCGCATCTGCTGGACGAGCTCGGCACGCGGTGGGAGATCACCCACAATCACTTCCGCATGCGCGCCTGCTGCTATCCGATCTATCCCGCGCTCGACGCGCTCGAGGATGCCCTCGCAGAGTTGCATCCAAAGCCTGAAGAGATAGAACGGATCGACGTGGCCACCTATAAATTTGCTGCGGGAATGTGCAACGCGAATCCGCCGACGTATTTCGGTGCGAAGTACTCGCTGCCGCACGCTGCGGCGGCGTTGGTGGCTAACGGCCATCTGCGCTATGAATCGTTTACCGAAACGGCTTTGCACAATCCGGTCATTGCAGCGCTGCGCCATCGCGTGCACATCACCGAAGATGCCGGGATGTCCGCGGCGTTGCCGCGCCTCAAGCCCGCTCGCGTTACACTTACGCTGAAAGATGGCCGGCAGGCAACGCATGCCCATGAGGACGACAGGCACGCCGGCGAGCCCTGCAACGAGGCTGACGTTCGCGAAAAATTCCGCGGGCTTGCTGGATTGGTGCTCACGCCGGAAGGGGTGAAAGCGGTTGAAACAGCGGTCGATGATTGCGTGAATTGGCTTAGCGTCGATCCGCTGCTGAAAGTGTTACGGGGCCACGGTCGCCTATAATAATTAGAGAACGAAAGGCAGCAGATGGCACTGGATCTCATCATTCGAAACGCCCGGCTTTCGACTACTGAAACGGGACATCCGGCAGTAGATATCGGCGTGCGGGACGGCATTATTGTTGCGGTGGAGCCCCATCTCTCCGCCGATGGCCCGGTGCATGATGCCGGCGGCAGGCTTGTTTCGCCTGGACTTAGCTCGATTACCCGCAAGTGTGCGAGATCACGGATCGAATCCGCTGGCAGGGACGCGTTGCCTTTGGCCATGGCTCCAAATTTTCCTGCATGCCCGTCAAAGACCAAGCAGCCGTGGGCAGGCGGCTCGGGCAGTCTGGCGTGTCGCTGGCGGTGCTGCCGGCGACCGACTTATTCAATGCAGGACGGCATATGGAGCACAGTGTGATCCGCGGCGTAACCGACGCCAACACGCTGATCGAAAACGGCGCGAATTGCACACTATCCACCAACAACGTTCTGAACGCTTTTACGCCTTATGGGGACTGTTCTCTTACCCGGACCGCAAATCTTTATGCCAACATCGTTCAGCGCTATGGGCCAACGGATTTGGGCGTTTGTTTCGACATGATCACGCATCGCGCGGCAAAATTGATGCGCCTTCGCGATTACGGCATCGCAGTGGGCAAGGCGGCGGACCTGGTGGTGTGGGGCGAAGCATTGGCCTCCGACGTGATCGCAAAGTGTGCATTGCCGCTTGCCGGGTTCAAGCGCGGGCGGCGACTGTTCCTGCGTCAATTGCCGACGCTCGAACGGCCGTGAGCATCCGCCGCCGTACACTCATGGAATTCCTTCAACGCTGAGGCGCGTATGGCCCGACACTTGCGAATTGCAGCGGCACAGCTTGGGCCGCTACACCTATCCGACACACGAACCTCAGCTACCCAGCGGCTGGTGAACCTGCTGCGCGAGGCGCACGGCATGGGCGCCAAGTTTGTGGTGTTTCCCGAACTCGCGTTCACGACATTTTTCCCGCGCCATTGGTACGCAGACCTCGCCGAAGTCGAGCGCCGCTTCTTCGAAGCCACCATGCCTTCCGCTGAAACACAGCCGCTGTTCGACGAAGCAAAGAAACTCGGCATGGGCTTCTACATCGGGTATGCGGAATTGGTTCGGGAGGCGGGCCGCACGCGCCGCTTTAACACAGCGATCCTGGTCGGGCCGGAAGGTTCGATCGTTGGAAAATACCGCAAGATCCACCTTCCCGGCCACGCGGAGCATAAGCTGGGCGCTGCTTTTCAGCACCTGGAAAAAAGATACTTCGAAGTCGGCGACCTCGGGTTTCGCGCGTGGCGTTTCATGAACACGATCACCGGTATGTTGATCTGCAACGACCGGCGCTGGCCGGAGGCTTTCCGCGTGCTCGCACTGCAAGGGGCCGAACTGGTTGCGCTGGGTTTTAACACGCCCAGCGAAAACCTGAGCTATGCGGAACCTCCGGCGCTGCGTGTGCATCATCACCTCATCATGGCGCAGGCGATGGCTTTCCAGAACGCGACCTGGCTGGTGGAGACAGCGAAGTGCGGTTTTGAGGACGGCAATCGCATGTTCGGGCATTCGCTGATTGTCACGCCCACGGGCGAGATCGCGGCAAAATCAGTTAGCGAAGAAGATGAGGTGATCTGTTTCAACGCGGACCTCGATCTCGCCGCCGATCTCAAGCGTACGATGTTCAACTTTGCAGCGCACCGCCGACCCGAGCATTACCGGCTGATCGTTGATCGTGTTGGCGCTGACATCACCCCGGCGGAGGGTCCGTGAGACGAATCCTGCTAAATTACAATTTGGCGAGCATGCACGCGAGCAGCCTTGTGCCGAGCGCAAAGTCTGCCATGTCCATCGCTTCGAGCGGATTGTGGCTGCCGTGGCTGTTGCGAACGAAGATCATACCGGCGCGGCAGCCCGCGTTGGCGAAATCCTGAGCGTCGTGGCCGGCGCCGCTTGGAATTTCCATCGCCGCAATGCCCAGGTTGCAGCAGCCGGCGAGCATCCGTTCGCGCAACTGCGCGTCCATCGCGGCGGGTCGTAGCAGCGAGAACGGCGCAAAATCAAAGCGCACCCGGCGGCGCTGCGCGATCTGCGATGACAACCGCACCACCAGCGACTGCATCGCGGTAAGCGTCTTCTCGTCCTGGCTACGAAACTCGAGGGTGAACCCGACCTCGCCCGGCACCTTGGTGAGCGCATGTTGCTTGTCGTCTGTAAAAAACTTGCCCACCGTGAAGACGAGATCGCCGCCGTCGGCGCGCACGCGAGACCACTCGCTGTCGAGTTCGTGCACCAGCTCCACGGTCGCCATCACCGCATCGCTGCGGTAGTCGTGTGGTACTGCGCCCGAATGGGTATACGCGCCCAGACAGCGACAGGAGCGCCCGCGCATCGCGCCGCGGATCGCGGTAACCACGCCGACAGGAATGCCGCGCGCTTCGAGCACCGGTCCCTGTTCGATGTGAAGTTCGAAATAGCCTCTGAACTTCGCCGGTGACAGATGCGGTGCGCCACGCCCGACGCGCGTGGGATCGGCCCCCGCTTCCTGCATATGATTACGCAGTGTCTTGCCGGTGCGGCTGTTGATCGCGGTATCGAGTTCCGTCGCCGGCAGCAGCCCCAGCGCAGCGCGGCTGCCGATATGGCCGTCATGCTGGCCCCCGTACCACGCGGACAGTTCTTCCGCGCGTATGGCCATCACCGTGACGTCGCACGGCGGCACGAAACCGCTGCGCCGAAACGCGGCCACTGCCGTGATGCCCGCGACGACACCGGCAAAACCGTCGTAGTTGCCGCCGCTCGGTACGGAGTCAACATGAGATCCTGTAAGCCACGCGGGCGCCGCGCGGTCGACGCCAGGCAGCGTCAGGTAAAGATTGCCGAAAGGGTCGCTGCATTTCTCGAGGCCGAGCTCGTCCGCGGCGCGCCCCAGCAGATCGAGCACGAGCTGTTCGCCCTTGCCGTAGGGCTCGCGGTTGACACCGGCCTCGTCGGCAGTCGTCGCGCGGGCCTCGTCGAAAAGCGCCTGCGCGAGCGGCATGGAGGCTTCGACGGCAGCAGCGAGGCGTTCGGCGGGTAGCGATGTGCTTGGAGTAAAAATGCGGTCCTGCTCCCGGTGACCGCTACCCGCGCGGTTTGACCCACGTTTCTGACCATGCCAGGCATGCGCTCGTCGACTGGCGATCTCCGCGCAGCTCCATCCATGGCGCGTCGGGTGCGAAGCGGCCATTGAGTTCGATCTGTGCCGACTTGGCGGGGAAGAACGTGCTGAATACGCCGATGGGACGATTATTCATGCCGGGCGCCATAGTGAGCACGTAAGGCTCGATACAGTCGTACCAAGTCAGCACGATGCGCTCGGTGCCAGCGATGATCGTCTCCACCGCCGTCGAGTGCGGGTCACCGGCGCGGGAGAACTGCGCGGCGCACACCGGCAGCGAGGTGTCCGCGAAGGCGGGGTAGAGCAGTGTCTCGATCGTGCGTTGAAGCCAGCGCGCCACAGCAACGTTGTCGCTGTAGATCTGCACGCGGTTCTCGATGACCGGCGACTGCAGGAACATTGCGTGCCCTGAACCCGCCGCGCACCACAGCACGCGCCAATGGCTTACGCGGGACGAATGCGTCTTGCCGCCGTCTGCGCTTAGACGGATAAAGGAATTCTCGCCGGTCATGAGGACGTCGTTCGGATCAACGGGCTGGGCCATGTTGCTCTCCTGGTTGGTGAATTATGTATCGCTCCTGGCGGAACGGGCAAGTCCAGCGCTATAACTCGGCTCAAACGAAAATAAATCCGGCTGATCGTTCCGTTCGCGCCTGGCAGGAGGCAGTGCTCGCAAATCAGACAAGAGCGCTGCTACCAGCCAGTAGCGATATTAGAAAAAATCCCTTCGAAGCGGCCATTCGGCAGTCGAGACAAACGGTGTTCAGATATACGATGACGAACTTTGCGCCATCTTTGATCTGACCACTTCTCTAGCTTGCGGAAAGCGTTCTCCTCAACTAGGTCGAGGCGACCATTCGCATGCGCTAGCACGTGGCGCACCTGACGAAGCTTGTCCAGCCGCTGCCGTGTGGGCTCAGCGAAGTCAAGTGGATAGCCTGCAACGTGACCACGAACGACACGCAGTCGGTGAGGCTCCATTCCGGTCGCGCGGCGAGCTCAGCGCGATCACATAACCGGTGTCGAGAAAGAGCGGGCTTGCCACCGGAGCTACGCGCAACGCAGTGCGTTACAGGCGCTGCTCGTCTGCGAAGCGCGTGGAAAAGTCGTCCGGCGCGTCAATCGGATTTGCGCGCGTCACGTCGAAAGAGGAATCCGGTTTACCGGGGGGTGGCGAGGCATCGACCAGCTACAGTCGGGCGCGACGCGCACTTGTTCACGAATGGTGATGGACATGACCGGCTCCTTGGGTACATCTCTTTTCCCCGGAATACGGCCATGAAAAGCCATGGCCTTCTTCCGGGCTACATGCTCTCACACTCAAAGATGTGTGCACAGATTAGCCCTGAAGAGAAGGGAGTTCCTCTGACATTTTGTATCACTACAGGATTTAACGCCTTTTTCCACCCAATATCCCGCCCAGCACGCCACGCAGAATCTCCCTGCCGACTTGCGAGCCAATCGCGCGTGCCGCACTTTTTGCTGCCGATTGCATCAGGCCGTCGTGCTGGCCGCCGCGCGGACCGGTGGAGCCTACAAAAATATCCTTGATCGAGCCAAAAAATCCGCCACCGCTTTCGGCGGGTGCAGGTTGTTGTGCGGTGGCGCCGCCGGTATTCGCAGGCGCAGCACCTGCGGGTGCCGTCCCGCTACCTGCCAGGCGGCCCGTGAGCTTCTCGTAAGCCGACTCACGATCTACGGTTTTTTCATAGACCCCGGCAACCAGCGAATCTTTTATGACGGCTACGCGTTCTTGCGGCGTGACCGGCCCCAGCCGGCTGCCCGGCGGGGCGACAAATGCGCGTTCGACAATAGTCGGGCGGCCTTTTTCATCAAGGAATGACACCAGCGCTTCGCCCACGCCCAATTCGGTGATGACTTTTTCGACATCGAGCGCAGGATTGGCGCGCATGGTGGTGGCGGCGGACTTCACCGCTTTCTGGTCGCGCGGGGTGAAGGCGCGCAGCGCGTGCTGTACGCGGTTTCCCAGTTGGCCGAGTACGGTGTCGGGCACATCCAGCGGGTTCTGGGTTACAAAATAAACACCGACGCCTTTGGAGCGCACCAGACGCACCACCTGTTCAATTTTTTCCAGCAGCGCCCGCGGTGCATCGGTGAACAGCAGATGCGCTTCGTCGAAAAAGAACACCAGTTTGGGTTTCTCCACATCGCCCACTTCGGGCAGTTGCTCGAACAACTCCGACAGCATCCACAGCAAAAACGTCGCGTAGAGCTTCGGCGAAGTCATCAGCTTGTCGGCGGCGAGGATGTTGATGATGCCGCGCCCCCTGGCGTCGGTCTGGATGAAATCCATAATATTCAGCGCCGGCTCGCCGAAAAACTGATCGGCGCCCTGGCTGTCAATTTCGAGCAGGCCGCGCTGAATCGCCCCGATGGAGGCGGCGGATACATTGCCGTATTGCGTGGTGAAATCCTTGGCGTTGTTGCCCACGTATTGCAGCATCGCGCGCAAGTCTTTCATGTCGAGCAACAACAGGCCGTTGTCGTCGGCGATCTTGAACACCAGCGTCAGCACGCCTTGCTGTGTGTCGTTCAAATTCAGCATGCGCGCGAGCAGCAGCGGCCCCATTTCGGATGCGGTGGTGCGCACCGGGTGGCCTTGCTTGCCGAAGGTGTCCCAGAACACCACCGGGCATGCTTCGCTCCTGAAATCGTCGAGCTTGAGTTGCTCGACACGCTCCTTGACCTTGCCTTTGAATTCCCCCGGTTGTGATAGGCCGGCCAGATCGCCTTTGACATCGGCCATGAACACCGGCACGCCGATGCGGCTTAACGATTCGGCGATGCGTTGCAAGGTGACGGTTTTGCCGGTACCGGTCGCACCCGCGATCAGGCCGTGGCGATTGGCGAGGGCCGGCAACAAATAGAGGTCATGCTCGCCTTTTGCGACTAATATTGGGTCGGGCATGAAGGTCTCCGTGATAAAATTTTGTCGATTGTAGCCGGTTCCGAAAGACTGAGGATGCGGTGGACGTAACGGAGAACGTAAGTGAGGACGTAACTGAGGGCGTGATATGGCAGGACATTCCAAGTGGGCGAACATCCAGCACCGCAAAGGCCGGCAGGACGCCAAGCGCGGCAAGATTTTTACGCGGTTGATTAAAGAGATTACGGTAGCAGCCCGCATGGGCGGTGGTGATCCTGCGCTCAACCCGCGGCTGCGTTTGGCGATGGATAAGGCCTACGCCAGCAATATGCCGAAAGACAACGTCGAACGCGCGATCAAGCGCGGCACCGGTGATCTGGAAGGCGTGAATTACGAAGAAATCCGCTACGAAGGCTACGGCATCGGCGGCGCCGCGGTGATGGTCGATTGCATGACCGACAATCGCACCCGCACCGTGGCCGACGTGCGCTTTGCGTTTACCAAGAACGGCGGCAACATGGGCGCCGAAGGCTCGGTGGGGTTTCTGTTCAAGCATTGCGGGCAAATGGTATTCGCACCCGGCACCAATGAAGAAAAATTGATGGAAGCCGCCATCGATGCCGGCGCCGAAGACGTGGTGGCCAACGACGATGGCAGTATCGAGGTGATTAGCGGCCCGCACGAGTTTCATACGGTTAAAGCGGGCATTGAAAAGGCCGGCTTCAAGCCCGAGATCGCCGAAGTCATCATGAAGCCTACGGTTGAAAACGCGCTGGCCGGCGATGACGCGGTAAAGATGCAAAAGTTGCTGGATGCGCTCGAAGCGCTGGATGATGTGCAGGAAGTGTATACATCGGCGTTGATCGATGTGTGAGGCGTGAGGCATGAATCGTGAGGCGTGAGGCGTGAGGCGCGAACACCAGGAGATGAGCGGTGTCGCCTCACGCCTCACGCCTCACGCCATACGAATCCTGGGTATAGACCCAGGGCTGCGCGCCACCGGCTTCGGCATTCTGGATAAAACCGGCAGCAAGCTCACCTACGTTACCAGCGGCTGCATAAAAACGGCAAGCGGCGGTGAATTGCCCTTGCGGTTGAAAACCATACTCGACGGCCTCGCCGAGGTGATTGCTGCCAACGCGCCGCTGCAAGTTGCGGTTGAAAAGGTATTCGTCAATGTAAACCCGCAATCCACGTTGCTGCTGGGCCAGGCGCGCGGCGCCGCGATCTGCGCGGCGGTCATCCACCATCTGCCGGTTTCGGAATACACTGCGCTGCAAGTCAAACAGGCGGTGGTGGGCAACGGCCACGCCAAAAAAGAACAGGTGCAGGAAATGGTGAAACGTTTGTTACGTCTGGCGGGCGATCCCAGTCCCGATGCAGCCGACGCGCTGGCGTGCGCGATTTGCCATGCGCATGGGGGTCAGGGCCTGGGGCGGCTGGCGACGGCGGGCTATCGCATGAAGCGCGGACGGCTAGTTTAAAAATTATTATTAAAAACATAGCCTTACAGTTATTTTGCGCTGGGTGCCATGCAATCGCAATGAATTGACGCACCGCTATTCCTGCTGTATGTTCCTACGCACTGTAACTACCAGCCTTCGGGCCGCGAGCCATGCATACCGTTAACGTCCGTCAACTGAAAAACAATCCCTCCGAGGCGCTGCGCAAAGCGCAGAAGGAAATGGTTGTGGTGATGAACGGCGATCATCCGTCCGCGGTACTGGTTCATTTGGACGATAGCGGCCTGCTTGAGATGCCGGGTGTGCGGCTGGCGCTGGGAACGGCGCTGTTCAAGGATGGCAGCCTCGCGCTCGCGCGCGCTGCAAAGCTGGCTGAAACGCCGCTGCCGGATTTCATGCAACACCTGTCCCGATCAGGAATTTCGGTGATCCAGGGCAGCGCCAAGGAAGTTAAAAAGGACGTGGAAACGCTGGAAGCATGGCTGGCATCGTCCTGACTGACGCCAGTCCGCTGATCGTGCTGTCACGCATCGACGGGTTACACTGGATGAAGGCGCTTTTTGGTCCGGTGCATGTACCGCTTGCCGTGCGCAAAGAGGTGCTCACCGGTAAAGGAAAGGCAGGAGAACCCGTGATACGTGCGGCCATCGAGCGCAAGGCGCTGGTGGTTTTGCGGCGAGACTGGAAATTGCCGCTGTTTCCTTCTTTAGGCGAAGGCGAGGCCGCTTGCATACGCGCTGCGGTAAACTTGCGGCAGCCGAGCTTGCTGCTGATGGACGACAGAGCCGGACGGACGACAGCGATAGAATGCGGATTCAAAGTTGCTGGAACGGCGGCGGTGATCGCCATGGCGAAAAGAAAAAACCTCATTCCTTCCGCGCGTGCGATTTTTGAACGACTATTGCAAATGGATTTCAGATTGTCAGCAGAAATTATCCGCGCCGCGCTGGAAGCGGCGGGAGAGCGTTAGTCTATGATCGGCAGAATCAGTGGCAAGCTGCTGGCCAAGCTGCCGCCGCAAATCATCGTCGATGTGCAAGGCGTTGGCTATGAAATCGATGTGCCGATGAGTACGCTTTATCAGTTGCCCGCGACCGGCGCCGACGTGATGTTGTTTACCCATCTGACGGTGCGTGAAGATGCGCATCTGCTGTACGGCTTTGCCACCGAGCAGGAGCGCACCGTGTTCCGCCAGTTGCTGAAAATATCCGGCGTGGGTGCGCGCACCGCGCTGTCGGTGTTGTCGGGGTTGAGTGTTGCCGATTTGCATGCGGCGGTTATTCAGCAGGACAGCGGCAGGCTCACCAAGATTCCCGGTATCGGCAAAAAAACCGCCGAACGATTGTTGCTGGAGTTAAAAGACAAACTCAACGTCACGCTGCCTCACACCCCAGCAACCGCTGCGAGCAGCGCGGCGCCCGATATCGTCAATGCGCTGTTGTCGCTGGGTTATAACGACAAAGAGGCTTCGTGGGCGGTCAAGCAATTGCCGGTGGGCGCGGGTGTGAATGACGGGATTCGGCAGGCGTTGAAGCTGCTTTCAAAACAGTGACCTTCGATCAGACACGCACGGTGCGGGACTTTATCGCAACAAAGCTTAATTAAAGGCTTGCTTGTTAAAGGATCGGCGCTTATCCTTTAATAATCCGAGGCCTTATTAAAGCAAGCTTAACTTGTCCGTTCCCTCTACCCGGCTGGGCAATTACGAAACCACGAGCGTCGCGGGCGAGCGCGTGCGTGCGTTTATGCCGCCGCCATTGCCGCCGGTCCCGCCGCTCGACATCACGCCCGAGCGCCACGACCTGCTGGAAAAAGCGAACCGCAGTCTGGGCCGCCTTGATGGCGTCGCGAGTCTGTTTCCGGACCCGGGGCTGTTTCTTTACATGTACGTGCGCAAGGAAGCGCTGCTCTCATCGCAAATCGAAGGCACGCAGTCGTCACTGTCGGACTTGCTGCTGTTCGAGAGTGACGAACTTCCCGGTGTCCCGCTTGACGACGTCGAGGAAGTTTCCCAATACGTCATGGCGATGAATCATGGCCTCGAGCGCTTGCGCGGAGGGCTGCCTTTGTCGCTGCCGCTGATCAAGGAAATTCACAATACCATGCTGTCCACCGGGCGCGGCAGCAAAAAGGCGCCGGGCGAGTTCCGGACTTCGCAAAACTGGATCGGCGGCTCGCGTCCCGGCAACGCTGCGTTCGTTCCGCCGCCGCCGCATCGCGTCATGGAGTGCATGGGCTTGCTGGAAAAGTTCCTGCACGACGATCCGGTAAAAACACCGCTGCTGGTCAAGGCGGCTCTGGCGCACGTGCAGTTTGAAACCATCCATCCGTTTCTCGACGGCAACGGCCGGGTGGGGCGGCTGTTGATCACGTTGCTGCTGTGCGCCGAGGGCGCGCTGGCACAGCCGATGCTTTATCTGAGCCTTTATTTCAAGACGCGCCGCGATGCCTACTACGATTTGCTGCAACGGGTGCGCACTGAGGGCGCTTGGGAGGAATGGCTTGATTTTTTCCTGGCGGGCGTGATCGACACCACCGATCAGGCAGTGCGTACCGCGCAGCGCGTCCTCGAACTGTTTCGCGGCGACCGCGCGCGCATTGAAAAACTGGGCCGCGCCGCCGCCTCCGCGCTGCGGCTGCATCATGCCTTCCAGCAACGGGCAATCCTGTCCATCCCCCGCGCGGCAAAGCGCGTGGGCGTGTCCCAACCCACCATCACCGCCTCGATGGCGCATCTCACCAAACTGGGCATCGTGCGCGAAAGCACGGGGCGCAAACGCAGAAAACTCTACGTGTACGAGGCCTACCTGAATATCCTCGGTGAAGGAACGGAGCCGATCCAATTCATGAAGTATGATTGACGGTATGACCGTAGAAACTGACCGCCTGATCGCCGCCGCCCCCGCCTCCGTGCAGGAAGAGGTATTCGAGCGCGCTTTGCGCCCGAAACAACTCGACGAATACATCGGTCAGGAAAAAATCCGCGGCCAGTTGTCGATTTTCATCGAGGCCGCGCGCCGGCGCAAAGAGCCGCTCGATCACGTGCTGCTGTTCGGGCCGCCGGGGCTTGGAAAAACGACGCTGGCGCACATCATCGCGCGCGAGATGGGGGTAAATCTGCGCCACACCTCGGGGCCGGTTCTGGAGCGCGCGGGCGATCTTGCGGCGATCCTCACCAACCTCGAGCCGAATGACGTGTTGTTCATCGACGAGATACACCGCTTGTCGCCGGTGGTGGAAGAAATTCTCTATCCGGCGCTGGAGGATTACCAGATCGATATCATGATCGGCGAAGGCCCCGCCGCGCGCTCGGTCAAACTCGATCTGCCGCCGTTTACACTGGTGGGCGCGACCACACGCGCGGGCATGTTGACCAATCCGCTGCGCGATCGTTTTGGCATTGTGGCAAGGCTGGAGTTCTACAGCGTGGAGGAGTTGACGCGCATCGTGGTGCGTTCCGCCAGGCTGCTCGAAGTCGAGACCGCCGCTGAAGGCGCGCGCGAAATCGCTGGCCGTTCGCGCGGCACGCCGCGTATTTCGAATCGGCTGCTGCGGCGCGTGCGCGATTTTGCCGAGGTCAAGGCCGACGGCACTATCAGCCGTGAGGTCGCAGACGCGGCGCTGAAAATGCTCGATGTCGATGCCTTGGGACTCGACGTGATGGATCGCAAGCTGTTGCTGGCGGTGATTGAACGTTTCGATGGCGGCCCGGTGGGCGTTGACAATCTCGCCGCCGCCATCGGTGAAGAGCGCGACACCATCGAAGACGTGCTCGAACCGTATCTCATTCAGCAAGGCTTCCTGCAGCGCACGCCGCGCGGCCGCATGGCGACCGCCAGCTCGTTTCGGCATTTCGGCCTGGTGCAGCCGAGGAACGCGCTGACACCGGATTTGTGGGACGCCGATTCCGCCCGCGCCCCCAAGCCCTGAGCAGCAGCGGGCTAGGCGCTTAACCCCACTCTGCCGCGTGCAACGTTGCTAGGTGCGTGGCTGCTTCATGTGTACGATATCTCAATTAAATATGCTTAAAAACAAATACTTATGTCGCAAGTTGAGTGTGCAACGAAACGGCGCAGCATACTGCCCCAGGGTGTGGAGTGGTACCATTTAGCCTCGTGGCGCGCGCCGCGGCACACTCGGGGATGTGCAGCGACATGAACGATTTGTCACCTGGCAGGCAGCCATTCGTGTGGCCTGTGCGGGTCTACCATGAAGACACTGATGGCGCGGGCGTTGTCTGCTACGCCAATTTTGAAACTCGCAGAACCCGGCGCGAGTCAGATAGTCTTCGTGCAGCGCGCGCAACGGGTGTTGCGCGGGACGGCGGCTGTGCTGTGCGAAGCGCGGGTACGCGTGGCCTGCGTAAGCCTGCTCACCATGAAGCCCGTTAGAATACCGAAACTTGTCAGTACAAAAATGAGCACAATAATAAGGACAACATGAATCCGGGCGTAACTCACGACATGTCGATAATCAGCCTGATTACCGGCGCCAGCGTGCTGGTGCAGGCGGTGATGCTGATTTTGCTGCTGGCTTCGTTATTTTCGTGGTACTACATATTTCTCAAGTATTTCGCGCTGCGCCGCGCCACAGCACTTGCCAACGAATTTGAAAAACAATTCTGGAGCGGCGCCGATCTGAACGATTTGCATCAGCGCGCGATGAATTCGCGCACCGGCGCCGGCAGCATGGAGCGAATTTTCGAGGCGGGCTTTCGTGAATTCATGAAACTGCGCAACCAGCCGGGCATGGATGTGCGCGCGGTGACCGACGGCACGCGCCGCGCCATGCGCGCCACCTATCAGCGTGAAATGGATGAACTGGAATCGCATTTGTCGTTTCTGGCCTCGGTCGGCTCGGTCAGCCCCTATGTCGGGCTGTTCGGCACGGTGTGGGGCATCATGAATTCATTTCGCGGGCTGTCGAATGTGGCGCAGGCCACGCTGGCGGCGGTGGCGCCGGGCATAGCAGAGGCGCTGGTGGCGACGGCAATGGGCCTGTTTGCCGCGATACCGGCGGTGCTCGCCTACAACGCCTTCGCCGGCGACGTGAATCGCCTCGCCATTCGTTACGATTCGTTTATGGAAGAGTTTTCCAACATTTTGCAGCGGCAAGCGAACTGACAGCCCCGCCATGATTACCGACAAGCGCAGCGGCCACAAGCTGATGAACCAGATTAACGTCGTGCCCTACATCGACGTGATGCTGGTGCTGCTGGTGATTTTCATGGTGACCGCGCCCCTGGTGAATCCGGGACAGATCGAGTTGCCGCAGGTGGGCAAAACATCCGCGCCGCCGGTGCAGCCGCTGGAGGTTTCGATCCGCAGCGACCAATCGATCTGGCTGCGCGATCGCTCGCAGGGTTCCAATGAACACAAAGTAACACGCGGCGATCTGGTGAAGGCGATCCGTGAAAAACAAAAAACCAATCCGCAACAGGCAGTGGTGATCGCCGCCGACAAGGATGTGCGTTACGAAGCCGTGCTCGAAGTCATGGATACGCTGCAACAAAATCAGGTCAAAAAAGTCGGCCTGCTCGCCAAGCCGCGCGGCGGATAAGCGGGCATGAACGCTGCGCCATCTCAACACCGCGACAAAAGCAAAGCGCGCGCGCTCGCATTGGCGATGCACGCGTTGTTTATCGTGCTGCTGATTTTTGGCGTGTCGTGGCAAAGAAAGCCGGAAGTGCCGGTAGTGGCTGATCTGTGGAGCAGTCTGCCGCCAATGGCGCAGCCGGAGGTTGTTGTGCCGCCGCCTGAGCCTGAAGTTGAACCGGTTCCGCCCAAGCCCGTTCCCCGTGTCGCGCCGCCGCCCAAAGCGGCGCCTGTAGCCGTGCCCAAACCCGATATCGCGCTGCAGAAAAAGCCTGAAATAGAAAAGAAGGTTGAGCCCAAACCCGAACCCAAGAAACGCGAAGACGATAGAGCAGCGCGCCTTCAGAAAGAAGCCGAGCTCAAAAAACAGAATGAAGAGCGCGAGCTTGAATTGAAAAAATTTCTGGCTGAAAAAGAAGCCAACGCCAAAGCCGCGGCGCAAGCGGCCGAGCAAGGCAAGATAATTGCCGAATACATGGAGCGTATTCGCAGCAGAGTGCGGCAGAACATCGTTGAACCGCCGGGCCTGCAGGGCAATCCCACGGCAGAGTTTGATGTGGTGTTGATACCCGGCGGCGAAGTGCTGAGCGTGCGGCTGGCGCGCTCCAGCGGCGTGCCGGCGTACGATGCCGCTGCCGAGCGCGCGATAGTCAAATCCACACCGCTGCCGCTGCCGCCGAACCCGGAACTTTTTTCACGCTTTCGTGACCTACGTCTTAGTGTACGGCCCAAACAATAATGCGACCTCACTATAACAATATGATATTAAACGCTTTTTTTAAATCGATGCGAAGCTTGTTGAGCGTAGTTCTACTGTTGTCGGCAGCCGCTAATGCCGCCATGACCATTGATATTGTCGGCAGCGGCGCCAATCAAATTCCCATCGCGCTGGTGCAGTTTCGCGACGAGGGCGGCCTCAAGCAGCAAATCTCGCCGGTGATTGCCGCCGATCTCGCGCGCAGCGGTTTGTTCAATCTGGTCGATGCCACCGGCGTCAAGCCACAGCATGAGCCGGAGCAAATTGATTATCCGCTGTGGCGCGCACGCAGCGCCGATGCGGTGGTGATCGGCAGCGTGACGGTGCAAGCCGATGGCCGCTATGAAGTGCGCTTTCGCCTGATGGATGCGGCGCGACAGACGCAGCTCGCGGGATTTTCATACCTGTCTTCAGCGGCGCAACTGCGGCTCACCGCGCACAAGATCGCCGATGTGATTTACGAAAAGCTGATCGGCGAAAAAGGCGCGTTCGCCACGCGCATCGCCTATGTAGTGCGCCGGCCCGGCAAACGCTTTGAATTGCACGTTGCCGATGCCGATGGTTTTGCGCCGCAGACCATACTGGCGTCAAATGAGCCGCTGATCTCGCCGACCTGGTCGCCCGATGGCTCGCGACTGGCTTATGTGTCGTTTGAGCAAAAAAAGCCCGTGGTCTATGTGCAGTCGGTCGCCACTGGCGCGCGGCAGGCGGTGGCGAATTTCTTCGGCAGCAACAGCGCACCGGCGTGGTCACCCGACGGACGGCGGCTGGCGGTGGTGCTGTCGCGCGACGGCGGTTCGCAAATGAACCTGATCAACACCGACGGCAGCGGGCAGCCGGTGCGCCTTGCGGCGAGCGCGTCGATCGACACCGAGCCTAATTTTTCGCCCGATGGCAGCGCGATTATATTTACCTCGGATCGTGGCGGCGGGCCGCAGATCTATCGCATCGCCGTGTCAGGCGGGCAGGTGCAGCGCCTGACCTTCGAAGGCAATTACAATATTTCGCCGCGCCATAGCCCCGACGGTAAAAGCTTTACGTTTATACAACGCAATGGCGGGCGTTACAACGTGGCGGTGCAGGATTTCGCCACACGCCAGGTGCAGGTGTTGAGCGAAGGCGGCGTCGATGAATCCCCCAGTTTTTCGCCTAACGGACGCATGATTCTCTACGCGAGCGAGACCGGGGGGCGTGGTATATTAGCCGCCGTTTCCAGCGATGGCCGGGTGAAGCAACGGTTTACAGAAAGTGCTGGCGACATACGGGAACCAGCATGGGGCCCGATTGTCAGTAAGTAGCATGCGGCATTACTGACATCATAAAATTGTGGAGTATTAACATGCTGAAAATTCTCTCTGGATTAACTCTCGTAGTTGTGCTCGCGGCGTGCAGCAGCACACCCACCAAGGAACAGGATGCCGCACCGGTGGTGGATGGCACGCAGAGCACGGCACCCTCTGCGGTGCTGCAACCCGCCAAGCAGCCGCCGATAGCGGTCACGCCGCAGCCGGTCAAGCCCGCGCAAATTGATCCGCCCACCCAACTCACCGGCCCGGCCGCGCTGAAAGACCCGACAAACATTCTGTCCAAACGCATCATTTATTTTGATTACGACAGCAACCTGGTGAAGGAAGAATACCGTCCGCTGGTGGTGGCGCATGCCAAATACATTGCGCAGGACGCCAAGGCGAAAATGATTATTCAGGGCAACACCGACGAACGCGGCGGCCGCGAATACAACCTCGCGCTGGGCCAGCGCCGCGCCGATGCGGTAAAGCAAATGATGTCCGTGCTCGGCGCCGAATCGTCACGCGTTGAGACGGTAAGTTTCGGCAAGGAAAAGCCGCGCGTCGAAGGCCGCACCGAAGCCGCGTTCACCGAAAACCGGCGCGCGGAAATTGTCTATCAGACGGATTAGATCGTGAGGCGTGAGGCGTGAGGCGCAACAGCATTTGCGGTGTGGTGGGCAGGATAGTGGGTGCGCTGCTGTTTGCGCTGACCGTCGCCGTGCCTGCGCACGCCGGCGTGTTCGACGACAATATCGCGCGCAAGGGTGTGGCCGATCAGGCGCGGCGCCTTGACGAATTCAAGCTCGAAGTCAAAAGCCAGACGGATGCGATTTCGGACCGCCTGGGCAAGATTGAAGAAGCGCTGCGCGGCAACCAGGTCACGCAACAATCGATACTCGAACTGGTGAATCAGATCGAGTTGCTCAAGCGCGAAATCCAAAGCCTGCGCGGTCAAATCGAAGTGGTGAACAACGGCGTTGAAAGCAACGCCAAGCGCCAGCGCGATATGTATGTCGATCTCGATACGCGCCTGCGGCGCATGGAGCAGAGCGCCGCGCCGCCGCCCGCCGCTGCCGCGCCTGCGGACGCCGCCGCACCTGCAGCGGCGCCGCCCGCACCGCCCGCGATTGCGGCAGCCGCCGACGAAACGCGCATTTATGAAGCCGCGCAGCAGCAGCGGCGCATCGGTAATTACCGGGGCGCGATTACCTCGTTCCAGTCCTTTCTGGGGCAGTATCCGAAAAGCACTTTGGCGCATCGCGCGCAATACTGGATCGGCGATTCTTATTTCAATCTGCGCGACTACAAAAACGCCATTGCCAGCCAGCAAAAACTGATCGCGGCCTATCCCGACAGCGCTTCCGCGCCGGACGCCATGCTGAACATCGCCAGTGCGCAAGCGGAACTCGGCGAAGCCGCCAGCGCACGCAAAACGATGGACAGCCTGGTCGCGCGTTACCCCGGCAGCGAAGCCGCTGAAAAAGCCAAGCGGCGCATCAGCACGATGCGGTAGGGCGCACCCACGCATGAAAACCGCAGTCATCCTGCTTTCCGGCGGACTTGATTCCGCAACCGTGCTCGCCCTGGCGCGCGAGCAGGGCTACATTTGCCACTGTCTGTCGCTGGATTACGGCCAGCGTCATCGCGCGGAACTCGCCGCCGCCGCGCGTGTTGCCCATGCGCTGGGCGCCGCGCGCCATCGCGTGGTGAAAATTGATCTCGCAGGTTTTGGCGGCTCGGCATTAACAGATACGACTATAGCTGTCCCCACCGGCGGCATCGCACCGGGCATACCCGTGACCTATGTGCCTGCACGCAACACCATACTGCTGTCGTTTGCACTGGCGAATGCCGAAGTCGCGGGCGCGAACGATATTTTTTTCGGCGCCAATGCGGTGGATTACTCCGGCTATCCGGATTGCCGGCCGCAGTACGTCAAGGCCTACGAAACCATGGCGAACCTTGCGACCAAGGCGGCAGTGGAGGGCCAGCCGCTGACGATACATACGCCGATCATTGCATTGTCCAAAGCCGACACCATTCGCAAGGGCATTGCGCTCGGTGTTGACTACGCGCTGACGGTATCCTGCTACCAGGCCACGGATGAGGGCCTCGCGTGCGGCCAATGCGATGCGTGCCGGCTGCGCCGCGGCGGGTTTGCGCAGGCGCGCGTGAGTGATCCGACGCGATATGCTTGAATGTGGAAGTATTTTGTCTCAGTGCCTTTATCGACCACGGTAAATTTGTTCTCAAGACCGACAAGCGCCTGAGGCTGAGTTTTTCGTCATCCGCAAGTAGTCAAAGACCAGACGAGTATTAAAGCAGAGTTTGCGCATCGCTGCCGCGATGGATTGAGCCGGTTTCTGGAAGGATTTTAGGATGCCAAGCGCGAAACGGCGCAAGCGCGTGATGTTTTCCGGGCCGAAACCGGTGCGGATGCGGCTGCGATCCTCATCGTAGTTCCAGTCAATCAGGTAATGAACGCTTTCGATGGCCCAGTGGCCGCGGTTGATCTCCAGCAACCGTTACGGTGAAGCCTCAAGCGGCGTGCGGCTCGTGACCCCTAATACAAGCTCGTTCGAGTAATTGCCGGTTTTTTTCTCGATGCGCTCGCGTTCGATCAGAAACACCTGGCCGACGTGGGGAAAGTCGAGGTAGGCGTTGAGCGCCGTACTGCACCAAATGCGACGCGTCTCGATACGACCGTGCCCGGGCGGTGTAAGCTGAACGAAATCCGCGATGCCGCGCTTCTCGAACGCCAAGGCGATATCGCGTTCCAGCGTCGGCTGGTTGCCCTTGGCCGTGAAGTGATAATGCGCCTGGCGTTGAACAATATAACTGGCCAGCTTGCGCTGAGTCAGCAGCGCGTCACCCGTAATGTCCTTGCCGGCGATGTCACAGCTCCCCAGCAACGGGATCACCATGCCGATTTCGTTGGTCTGCTTCTGCTCATCAGTGCCGTCTACGGGCAATGTTCCCACTTTTTTTGGGCGTGACAGGTCTTCGAGGCATGGCCCACCGCGCTCATGATGTGCGTTTGATGCCCCGCTTCATCAAGGGCAGCCGATAGGCTCAATTGCGCCACCCACTGCTCGCGCCAGGTCGCGACATACCACGCCGTCTCGCCGATCTTCGGTAGCGCCCCAAGATAGTGATGGCGCGCCATCTGTTCTTGATAGCGGCCTTCTTCGCTACGCGCCACCGGGCGAACTTGGATCTTCGATAGTGCTTCGTTTGTGTATACCGCCGATTCCATTCCGGGGTTTATGCCGGAAAGGTTTGGGGATGTCCAGCATCGAGCACTAACTCTTTGCTTTTGGTTAATATTATAGGGAGGACA
>CAMBCF010000059.1 GCA_945864585.1 Bordetella parapertussis
GCCCGTCCGTACCAGCCACAAGGCAAAGGTAAGCAGGAACGTTGGTTTCGCACCGTACGCGCCCAGTTCGTCAGCCGTCTCACCGTGACCGACACCGACAGCCTGGAGATGCTCAATCGCCGTCTGTGGGCCTGGGTCGAAGGCGAATACCCGGTCATGCTATCCGGGAGATCGCCAGACTTCCATCACAAAATACCTTGAGAGATTGCCGGTGATATAAACAGCAAGACAACAGACGTGACGACGGCGGACGTGATGGCGCTCACTCGTGGTGAGGAATGAGCAGAACCCTTTTCGACACCAACGTGCTGCTCGACATCGCCACCTCCGATACGAACTGGTTTGGATGGTCGGAAGGACAGTTTCGCACCGCCGCCGCACTAGGATCGATTCTGATCAACCCGATCATCTAAGCCGAACTGGCACCGGCCTTCGCCACACAGCCTGATCTCGACGGATAGCTCGACCCAGCGATCTTTCAGCGGGTCCCGCTACCCTACGCCGCCGGTTGGCTCGCCGCTCAAGCTTTCGTGAAATATCGGCGCGCAGGCGGCACGAAAAGTTCACCCTTGCCCGACTTCTGCATCGGTGCGCATGCCGAAGTGGAGGGGCTGACGCTGGTAACCCGTGATGCCACGCGCCTTCGGACTTACTTTCCCGGTGTCGCGCTCATCACTCCGTAACGGACAACACGAATCGAGCACGAAGGGGTCAGGGGTTTTTTCGTACTATAATGAAAGACCTGACCCCTTCGCTTGGCGTTATGGTGATTGTGAAAACGCGGATTCGGTCGCTGTTCTCCGCGCTCATGCCGGCGCCCATTGCCACTCAAGGGGCGCATTGACCCTGTAAGCGCCACGCCCTTTGCAAAGTGCCGGGAGTCAGCGCCCGCAAGCTGAGCCGTCGGCTTGCCTTGAATCGGGGCAAATCGCAGCACCATAAGCTCGCCAACAAACAAAACGGGCATCGGCTGCCGTAACGGCATGCATGAAGCAGGCTCTCCAGCCCCCGCCCTCCCGGTAAGGCTTCAAACCGGGGTACTCCCCAAAGACATATTTCCTATGAGGCCCGACCAGCACTCAGGGGCCGGGCTTGTCCAACAAACGGTTCAGATCGCGGCTGCGCTTCGCTTGCGCGATCTAACCTTATTCGTTAGGCCAGATAAGCAGGATGATGCTACGACTATAGACCTGACCCCATGCGTTCTGCAAGCCGTTGTTCGGCGGCATGCGCGAGTGAATCACGCGCTGGTGGCGCGCTAGTTGTTCGCGTAGTCGTTCCGGTTTCACCTACAGCCCGAGCGTTACTTGCAGGAACTTCAGGAGGTCGACTTTCGCTTTCTGCGCGACTTCCGGATTCGACTCGTTGGTGTTGTTGCAGCCCGACCCCTTACATGCCGTTCGGGCGAAGAACGAGTAGGTCCTTCCGTGATCCCAGCCGTGAGTGGCGGCCGGATAGACTTGAACCTGTGTGAGCGATCTCTGCTTTTCGTCCGGAATCGAGGCGACGAAATCCGTACACGCCTTCGGGTCCTTCGAATCGTAGTCATCGGCCCCTGCGGCGAAAATCGCGAGCGGAATTCCCGCCCAATGATCCATGAAGGACTCCGGATACGCCTTGTTCTTCCATTTTCCAATGGTCCTGGAGATATACGCCTTTCCCACCCAGCACAGCGGATAGAAAGGCGCGATCGCGGCGTATCGAAGTTCGCCGAGCGGATACTTGGTCCGCGCCCAGCTTGTGCCGGCGTAAAGTGAAAGCAAACCGCCATAGGACAAGCCCATCAGGGCGATCTTCTTGTCGTCCACATCGGGACGCTTGGCCAGGTAAGCCAGGCTGCCGAACACCGTCGGCACATGGCGATAGGTATCCTCCCTTTCGCCATCGCTCTCGAACATCCGCGGCTCAAGCGTCACGAATCCCTGAGCGGCGAGGAAGTTGGCGTACTGCGCAGTTGTGCCGGCACCCCAGCCGCCCGCATGGTGGAGGATGACAATCGCTGGACGCTTTTGGGCCGCGGGCTTCTCTGGTTGCGTGAGCGCCGCTTTTATCGTGATCTGTTCGCCGTCATTGCCGGCAAAGCTCACGTCAACTACAGACTGTTGGGCTTGCGCGTAGGAGAAGGCAGCCAATACCGCCTGCATAAGCAACACCTTACATATTGCGTTCATGGTTAATCTCCAGATTCGTGCAGAGTGGATGGTATGCCGCCGAACGTGTAATGGCCGTCGCTTGACGGGTTGCAAAGCGTCGCTTGACGCATAGCACGGAACCTTCCGGAATCATAACGGTATGCATAGTTACAGCCTCCAATTCGGCCACGCTCAATGCCGCGAAATTCGTGATCCGCGAGGCTGCTGCGCCGTCGCAGCCGAAGCGCCTCGACCCATTGCGCAGCAAAATCTGCCAAAATCACTATATGCATGAGGAACGGGCAAACCGACACGGATTGCACACTCGACAGAAGATAGTCGCGTACCTTGGCAGGATCAACCATTGCACAATGTGTAGATAGCCATCCATGGCCGAAGGGACGAGAATCGTTTTGTCAACACCTCAAACCTAAAACGTCGGACTCTTGAATTCCCCACCCAACGCCACCAGCCCCCACGCCGGCAATTGCGCATCCACACTGAAATTAATGTGGCCCGACGCCGCGTGCGCATCACGAAAATAGCGCTGAATCGGGAAGCTGTCGTAAATGCCGTTGGCGCCCGCCATCTCGTGCAGAATATCCACTGCCTCGGTCGCCATGCGGGTTGCGAGCGCGCTGTTGCGGCGGTATTTGAGCTTGGTCAGTGTACTAAACGTGCCGCCGGCGCTGGCCACCGCATGCGCTTCGATGCAATCGTTACGCAGCCACACGCGCGCGGCTTCGATCTTGCCTGCCGCATGCGCAACCCGCTGCTGCACCGCCTGAAAATCACGCATTTTTGCGCCGGTGTAGCTGGTGCTGCGCGCCGTCACATGTTCGATGGTGGCGTCGAGCGCGGCTTGCGCATTGCCGATCATCGAGCCGCCGATGCCATAGCCGCCGAAGCCCGACAGCGGAATTTTGTAAATGGGATTGGTATGCACTTTTAAGCCGGGAAACTTGTGTCCCGGCTTCGCCACCTGCATCGACAGCGCGCGGTGCGCCGGCACAAAAATATCCTTGCAGCGTACCGAGCGGCTGCCGGTGCCGCGCATGCCCAGCGTCTGCCAGTCGTCGATGATTTCGTAATCGGATTTCGGCACCAGACACATGCACCAGTCCACCGGCGTGTCGCCGTCGCGCACCACGCACGCCAGCATGTTCCACTCGCTCACGTCCACACCCGACGAGAATCCCCACTGGCCCGACAGTTCCAGCCCGCCATCCACGCGCCGCCCGCGGCCTTGTATATAGGCAATGCCCGAGGCAATACCGGCGTCGGGATTGTCGCCCCACACTTCTTCCTGCGCCTTCGGTTCCCACATCGACAGCAGCCGGTGATGCGCGCTCAGATTGGTGAACGTCCATGCCGATGAGGCATCGCCCTGCCCCAGCAGATCGGTCAAATCCACCATCGATACGTAAGGTAATTCCATGCCGCCCCAGGCTTTGGGTTGCATATAGCGCAGCAGGCCGTTTTCGTGAAACGCCTCCAGCACATCATCGGTCATGCGCGTGGCTTCCTCCTGCGCGCCGGCACGCGCTTTCAGGAAGGGGATCATGGCGCGCGCGCGGCGCAACGCCTCGGGGTAATCCACATCGGCAAAGGAACGGCGCGGACGCGATTTGAAAGGACTGGAATTTTGCGCGGCACTATCGGGCATAAGAACTCTTGTCTTGGCGTAATGGTTAATGAGGTTACACAATATCAGAGTGGGGAAATCGTGCAGGTCGCGATCAGTCCCGCGGCACATAGCGCGCTTCTGGGTTCAACAGTCATACCCCCGACCCGATGATGCTGGCGCCAGAGGCACTGAATCCAGCGTTTCCGCTGACGCTGGATTTGCGCTGGATGCCCAATTGAAATGTAGAACAAAAACAATAAGTTATAATACACCTCGCTACGCACCGTACAACTTCAGAAGCGTTAGCCACAGAGTACACAAAGAGACGCCCGCCAATCCCGTCATTCTGGCGAACGCCAGTATCCCCTTCCCTTCGGGAAGGTAGGATGGGGCGTTATTACCCAATCCGAAGGATCTCGATTCAAGATGCTTCGCATGATTGCACGCACTGGATTCCGGCCTCCGCCGGAATGACGAGCAATTGTATTCTCTGTGTTCCTCTGTGCTCTCTGTGGCAAAAAAGGTTTTCAGCTCTATGGCCCTGCTTACCCTGCAAGACGCCGAACTCGCCTTCGGCCTCACTCCGCTGCTCGACCGCGCGAACCTCACGCTGCAGCCCAATGAACGCATAGGTCTGATCGGACGCAACGGCAGCGGCAAGTCTTCACTGCTGAAAATCATCGCCGGCCAGCTGGCGCTGGACGATGGCGTGTTGGGAGGCGACGACGGCTTGCGCATCGCCATGGTCGAGCAGGAATCCGCGCCGCCAATATCACCATTAGCGCCAACGCTAAGGGAAAGCCTTGCACTCGCCGCCCGGTTTGAAGACCTGCACGACGAGCGCGAGCGCTGGGCCGCCGAGGCGCGGCTCACAGAATTTTTGCATCGCTTCGAGCTCGATGAAAATCGGCCCACTGCCACCGCTTCCGGCGGTGAACGCAAACGCGCGATGCTGGCTCTTGCGCTGGCGAAAAAGCCCGATCTGTTGCTGCTCGACGAACCGACCAACCACCTCGACATCGACGGCATTACGCTGCTGGAAGACCTGCTGCTGTCGGGCCCGGTCAAGTCAATGATCATCATCACCCATGACCGTGCGTTTCTGGATAGAGTCGCCACCCGCATCGTCGAACTCGATCGCGGCCTGCTGCGCTCCTATCCCGGCAATTTCGCCGCGTACGAAGCACGCAAAGCCGATCAGCTCGCGGCGGAAGAAGTGATGAACCGCAAGTTCGACAAATTCTGGGCGCAAGAGGAAGTGTGGATCCGCAAAGGCATCCAGGCACGCCGCACCCGCAACGAAGGGCGTGTGCGGCGGCTGGAGACGCTGCGCGTTGAGCGCGCCGCGCGCCGTGAGCGCCTGGGCAAAGTGCAGCTCGCGCTGGATGCCGGCGAGCGTTCCGGCAAACTGGTGGCCGAACTCATTGATGTCAGCAAGCGCTACCGTAACGCGGGTTACACAGGTAACGCGGATAATTCCGGTGACAACACCGTGGTCAACAATCTTTCGCTGCGCATCATGCGCGGTGACAGGTTCGGATTCATCGGACCCAACGGTGCGGGCAAATCTACACTGATTAAGCTGATACTCGGCACGCTGACGCCTGAGGCGGGCAGCGTGCGCCTGGGCACCAACCTGCAGGTCGCTTACTTCGACCAAATGCGCGCGCAGCTCGATCCCGAGCGCACGCTGGTTGAAACCATCAGCCCCGGCTCCGAATGGGTGGAAACTGGAGGTCCCGGAAATGGGGGCCGCAAGCACGTGATGAGTTACCTCAACGATTTTCTGTTTCCGCCGCAGCGCGCGCAGGCGCCCGTAAAAATGCTCTCCGGCGGCGAACGCAACCGCCTGCTGCTGGCACGATTGTTCGCGCAACCCGCCAACTTGCTGGTGCTCGACGAACCCACCAACGACCTCGACATCGAATCGCTGGAACTCCTGGAAGACACCCTGCAAAGCTATAGCGGCACGCTGCTGCTGGTAAGCCACGATCGCGCGTTTCTGGATAACATCGTCACCCAAACGCTGGTAGCCGAAGGCAATGGCAGGTGGAAAGAATACGTCGGCGGCTACAGCGACTGGCTGGCGCAGCGGACGCCGCCCGCTATTGCCGCATCATCTGACAGCAAGCCGCAGGCTGCCCCGCGCGCGAAACCCAAAGCCAAAATGAGCTTCAGGGAACAGCGTGAACTCGGCGCGCTGCCCGCGGAAATTGAGACGCTGGAGCAGGAACAGCAAACACTCACCACGCATATGAGCCGCGCTGAATATCACAAGCAGGGTACGGAAGCGATCAAAGCCGACAGCAGGCGCGCGGATGAAATTGCACAGCAGCTGGCGAAGAAGTATGAGCGCTGGGAAACGCTGGATCAAAAAGCCGCAGCGGGCGCTTGAGAATAATTCGTAGGGCGGGTTAGGCGCGCCCTTTGCGCCGTAACCCGCCCTAAAGCGTCGGATTTTCGACTTCGCCACCCAAGGCGACCAGTCCCCACGACGGCGCCTGTGCATCAAAATTAAGGCTGATATGCGCGCCCAGCGCATGCGCATCGCGGAAGATGCGCTCCAGCGGATACGACTGGTAGATGCCGGTGGCGCCGCTGACGGTGTGCAGGGTATCCACCGCTTCGGTGCACAGGGTCGCGGCATACGCGGCGTTGCGCCGGTAGCGCAGCTTTTTTTCTTTGTCCGGAATCACGTTTTTTTTCGCTTGTGTCTGCGCTTCAAGCGCATCGCTGCGCAACATGAGCCGCGCGGAATCTATTTTTGCGCCTGCCATGGCTACGCGATGTTGCACGATCTGCTGGTCGCGCATTTTCAAGCCGGTGTAGTTGGTGCTGCGCTCCTTCACCAGCGCCAGCGTATGTTCCAGTGCGGCCATGGCGTTGCCCACCGCGGTGGCAGCGATGCCGTGACCGCCGAGTGCGGTGAGCGACACGCGATACAGCGGATTGGGGTTGCCGCTGGCGCCGGGAAATGCATCGCCGCCGCGGATGTCGTACATGCACAGCGCGCGGTAATCCGGCACAAAAATGTCTTGGGCGATCACCGTCATACTGCCGGTGGAGCGCATGCCCAGCGTGTGCCAGTCGTCCACCACCTGGTACTGCGATTTGTCGAGCAGGCACATGCGGTGATCGATGATCTTATCGCCCTCCCGCACAGTGACCGCCAGCATGCACCACTCGGCGATATTCACGCCGCTGGAAAAATTCCATTTGCCGCTGATCACATAACCGCCATCGGCCTTGCGCGCGCGCCCCTGCGGGAATGCGATGCCCGCCGCGATCAAGGCTTGCGGGTCGGCATCCCACACATCGGCTTGCGCGCGCTCCTCGTACAGCGCGAGCATCCAGTTGTGGATGGAGAGGTTGACCACATTCCAGCTGGTCGATGCGCAGCCGCGCGCCAGTTCCATCGGCACATCGATATAGGCGATGAAATCGAGTTCCATGCCGCCCCAGCGTTGGGGCTGCAGGATGCGCAATGCGCCGATACGCTGCAGGTCGCTCACGGTTTCCGGCAGCATCACGCGCGCGGCTTCGGCTAGTGCGGCGCGGCTGCGCAGCGCGGGCACCAGATCGCGTGCCCGGCGCAGGGTGTCGTCGCAGGAAACGCCGGCGAAACTGGGCGGAGTGTGCTTCGGTGCATTCATGGGCAACGGGATGGCAAGCGGATTTTTGTAGGTGCTCGGGCTGTATTTTAGCCGCTTTGATCACCCTGCCCCAGCGCGCCGTCTGCGCGTCATTATTCACAACGCCAATCCGGCGCCGCTGTATGCCACAATACAGGGGTCCGAGAGACTTGCCGATGTGCGCGCGGTGACTGCGCTGATGTCGTCAAGCGCGGTGCGCGCCGCTGTCACTGCTTGAATCGTTTTTACCCTCAACCAAAGGAACAACCATGAAAATAATGTACTTCAATGACTTCAAACTGGGCATCGTGAAGGGAGACAATGTGGTCGATGTCACCGCCGTGGTGCAGTCGATACCGCACACCGGCCCGCACGATCTTATCAACGGCTTGATCGCCGACTTCGGCGCCTGGCGCGCGAAGCTGGAAGACGCCGCCGCCAAAGGCAGTGGCGTGCCGATCAGCAGCGTGCGTATCCGTCCGCCGCTGCTGCGCCCCGCTACTATTGATTGCATGGCGGTGAACTACATGGAAGACGGCACGCGCGCGGAACCCGCGCCGATCAACGCCTTCAATAAAGCGCCCGGCGCCATCATCGGCAACGGCGACACCATGGTGCTGCCCGACGTGCCCGCGACGTTGTTTGAGGGTGAAGCCGAAATTGCGCTGGTCATAGGCAAACGTGCCACCAACGTCAAAGCCGCCGATGCAATGCCTTATATTTTCGGTTACATGTGTTTCATCGACGGTTCCGCGCGCGGACTGCCGCCACCCAGCAATGTATTTTTCCAGATGAAATCGCGCGACACCTTCGCGCCTATCGGGCCGTATATCGTCACCGCCGATGAAATTCCCGATCCGCACAAGCTGCAAATCACACTGAAGGTCAACGGCGAAGTCAAACAAAACTTCAACACCAGCGACATGGCGCACAACATACCGCGCTGCATCGAGTGGATCAGTTCAATCCACACACTTGAGCCCGGCGACATCGTAGCCACCGGCACCAATCACCGGGGCTTGAGCGGCTTTCAGGACGGCGACAAAATCGAACTCGAAGTTGAAAAGTGCGGCAAGCTGACCATTAACGTGAAAGACGATCTGAAGCGCACCTGGGGACGCGAGACGCGGCTGGATCGGGCGAACAAAAAGCTCGAAGGACTAACGCCACAGTTGACGGGAAAATACGCCAAAGCAAAGTGACGCCGGCACACCCGTCGACTTTGTAGCTCGCGTAGGTTGGGCTGAGCTTGCTAAGCCCAACATCACAACACCAGTCATCCTACGCTACCCGCGTTTCGAGCTGAACGTTGTTGTTGGGCTTCATTTCATTCAGCCCAACCTACGTGCTGAGAATCTACGGAATGGGAAATGGGAGACCTGACCCCTTCACAGGCCATGCGCCGCGTGCCGCAGGAGGGGCAGATGCCGCGAAGCTTGCAGCTAAAGGCGACCAGCAACTCACGCGCGCAGCCCTCGCAACGCATGCGCATGAAGCCGTGCGCGAGAATGCCGCATGCGAGATAGGCATCGAACTCGTCTTTGACGAACTGCGGCAAGCCTGCAACGGAGGCTACGAACGTCTCATAGTGTTGCAGTTTCTGCCATGTGCTGACCGGCTAACTACCGCAATTTCACGTTTTGTGAAATGACCCATGCCAAACCTGCCTGCACTTGTTCATCAGCCTCTTCATGGGTTTTAAAACGGTACACGCCCTTGCGTATACCCGTACTGGAAAACGCAGCCAGGGATAGCCCGGTAGCTTGGTGGATCGCAGCGTCGCGCAGTGCCTGCGCACCTGGCTGTGCATTAGCAATAGGCATTGGACGTCTGATGTGTCTCATATTTTTACCTTAACCCAAACCGCCCTAAAACGCGACTCTGCCGGAAACCATCTCAATAAGCGGCCGACAAGGGTTTGAGCAGTTCCGCCAGATCACTTTCGGTGAATAGCGGCTGCTTGCGCCCGGTTGATCCGCTGTACATGCTGTCGGCGAGTGCCGCCTTGCGTTCCTGCAATGCCAGGATGCGTTCTTCGATCGTGCCTTGCGCCACCAGTTTGACCACCCACACGCTTCGCGTCTGTCCGATGCGGTGAGCGCGATCGGTGGCCTGGTTTTCGACCGCCGGATTCCACCAAGGGTCATAGTGTATTACGGTGTCAGCCTGGGGCAGGTTCAGGCCGACACCGCCGGCTTTCAGGCTGATCAGAAACAGCGGCACCTGACCACTGGTAAACTGATCAATTATCGCATCGCGCTGCTGGCTTTGGCCGGTCAACTTTACCCACTTCAGCTTGCGCTTTTCGAGTTCGATTTCGATCAGCGTCAGCATGCTGGTGAACTGCGAGAACAACAGAATCCGCCGCCCTTCAGCCAGCATCTCGGGCAGCATCTCCATCAGTTGTTCAAGCTTGGCCGATACCTTGATCGTTTTAGCCGCGGCAAGCGGTACCAATCGCGGGTCGCAGCAAACCTGGCGCAGTTTCAGTAACGCGTCGAGGATGGTGATATGTGATTTGGCCAGGCCTTTGGCGCTGAGGGCCTCGCGCACGGTCTTTTCCATGCCCAGGCGTATGGTTTCGTAAAGATCGGCCTGTTTGCCCGACAGTTCGACGCGCATCACGGTTTCCACTTTGGGTGGAAGGTCAAGCTCCACCACCGCCTTGCTGCGCCGTAGCATGAAGGGGGTGACGCGTGCGCGCAATTGCGCCATGCGCGCGGCATCGCCCAGTTTTTCAATGGGTGTGCGAAACAAGGCGGCAAAACGTTTCTGGCTGCCCAGAAAACCGGGCATGAGAAAGTGAAACAGGCTCCAGATTTCGCCCAGGTGGTTTTCCATGGGAGTGCCGGAGAGGCACAGACGGTGCCGGGTCTGCAATTGACTGACCACCTGCGCGGCGTAGGTGCTGGCATTTTTAATATTCTGCGCTTCGTCCAGTACCACGATATGCCACTTTGCTTCCAGCCAGCGCTCACGGTCGCGCTGTAACAAGGAGTACGGTGCAATCACAATATCGTTCTGGGCTATGGTGCCGGCCACTTGGTGACGGTCTTTGCCGTGCAGTACCAGACTGCGCAGTTGCGGGCAAAAGCGCGCAGTTTCGCGCTGCCAGTTGCCCATCAGACTTACCGGGGCAATGATGAGCGCGGGGCGGGTGAGGCGCCCGCTATCTTTTTCGACCTGAATATGCACCAGGGTTTGCAGGGTTTTGCCCAGACCCATATCGTCGGCGAGAATGCCGTCGAGATTGTATAGTCTTAAAAATTGCAGCCAGTTCAGGCCTTGTTGCTGATAAGGCCGCAAGCTGGCCAGCACACTTTGCGGTACGGGTACTTGGGGCAATTCGCTGCGGCCACTGAGTTGCTGCAGCATGTCGCGCAACGACTTCGCACCTTCCCACACTGCGCCCGCACCCAAAGCAGCGCTGGTGCGCAGTGCATCCAGGCGTGAGAGCCTGAGGCTGTCGGCTGAAAAATTGTGCGTGCGGTCACCGACCAATTCCAGCAACGCTGCCATCCATGGTTTGAGCGTTTCGGTTGGCAAGCGGATATAGCCACTGCCAGCAGTGGCGCGCAGGTAGATGAATGGCGGAATGTTGGGCAGGCCGGTTTCCGGGTGTGGCGGGCTGGCGGCCGCTTGCGCAAGCAACTCGGGTAGCCACGGCAGAATATTGTGGCGCTGGCCATTAATTTCCATGCCTAACGACAGGTCGAACCATGGCGATATGGCTTCATCTTCGCCTTCGTCTCCGTCCTGCCGCTGCGGCTGCATCTGCACACTCAGCGTGTCGGCGCGGCTGATCCAGTCTCTTAGTGCGTCGTCGAGCGTGACCTTAAAACCCGCATCCATCAGCACTGCAAAACCTTCATCGGCCCAGCGCAGCCAGACTTGCTGGGATTGTTGGCCCGGAATGCCGAACCGGCCTTGTTCGTCAGCATGCAGCCCGAAGTTCAGCAAGCGGGTGATCGCGTTACGTTCAGCGGCTACATCGCGGTGCAGCAGAATATTGCCGCCGGAGTTTTCGATTAACACGTCGTCGCGCTGGCCCGTCCACCATCCTTGATGGCCCTGATAGTCGAAACGCAATTGTGCCTGAACCAGACCCTGATGCGGCGTGTCCGCCAGCGGCACCGGTGCGAGGTGCAGGCAGGCTGTGGGCGTGATGCCCTGTAATGTGGTGAACGCCTGCACCCCCGGCGGCGGCGGTAGATTGCCCAGGTGCTGCATCAGACTGAGCTGATGTTTTTGCAGCGCGGATGTTTTTAGCGGCGGCGCTCTGAGCAACACCTCTAACTGGGCGGCGGGAACGCCATCGGCTTGCACCAGGCCGCAGCGACCGTGCTCCGCGTCCAGATACAGCGGCGGGTTGTTCAGGCACAACGTGGCATTGCCCTCAGTCAGCAGGGCGCGCAAAACCCAGCCCGATTCGGTCGCGCTGGTGCTGCTGATCTCATGCCATTCCCAACGCAGCGGTTGCGGTGGGCGCCACTGCACTACTTGCGCGGGGCCGCCGCGGCCATTATTCACAAATAGCCTTCCGGTGCTGGACGCCTGCTCCAGCGCGATCAGTCCGGCTCGTCCCTGCGGCAGGCCACTGAAGTTTGAACTGTAGGCGTGGTAACGCGTGCCGGACATGGCGCTGATGAGTTGCAGTACCTCATGGTCGGCCGCGGTTGCCTGGTCATACGCCGCTTCGCCCTGATAGGGGGCGTGACGGAGGGCTTTGGGTTTGGCCCAATCGCCGTTGAGCTTAAGGTACGACACCACGGCGTCTATTTGTAGCTGCGGCTTAGCGCTGCCCGACCCCGTCACGCTGAGTAGATAAAGGTATTGCTCGGTCTGGGGCTTGCCGACGTAGCTATTTATCAAATAACCGGGGGGCGTGCCGGGCGTAGTCACGCCCGCTGTCACACCATTAGCGCGATCCATGTCCTGCAACCAGCGCAGCAGTTGGTTCTCTGCCTGAACCCGCGCTACTTCATCCATTCGAGCCTGGGCGGCCTTGCGCTCGGCCTCGATCTGCGCCGGGGCGGGCTGTGGTGCGAAAAGGGAAGCATCGTCGCTCAGCCCGCGGCCCTTGTGTGCGGCCTCAATCATCAGCGCGACACCGTGCTTGCATTGGCTGCGCACCGGGCACTCACAGTCGCTGTCCCACGTGAGCACCTCGCCGGCGGGCGAAATGCGCAATTCGATTTCCAGCTCGTACGCACGGGAGCGGCTGCCCAGTACTGCGCCGAGCAGCAGCCAATGGCTGTTGATCCGTTCGATGTCTAGGCTCAATACGCTTCGTTGGTCGCGAAACAGCGCCATACCGCGTACCCAGGTAATGACGTTGGTCAAGCGGAAAAGCGATTCGGGTCTGAACCACAGGTTATTGTTTAAGGGCATATTCGGTAACCAAAGGGACGCTGCCGGCATGACCAGTTCGTCAGCAAGCGGCAGCCTTGTGCATGGAAAAATTTGCGCAGGTTACACCAATCTGTGCGCTACGCCGAGTGCTGGCGATTTGGTATAGCAATACGCCGCATCTCGCGAACCGCCGGGCTATAATAACCATCTGTTTTTATTGATATTTTTATAAAGGCGCTTTATGGCACAGAACAGCAGTAATCACGGCGGCTCTATCGACGCCCACGCCCACTGGTCGCCCCAGCCGTATATGCAATACGCCGAACAACAGGGCGGCAAGGTATCGGGCGGCGTTCCCAGCCCGTTGATGTATGACCTCGAAGCGCGCATGAAATGGATGGATACGCGCGGCGTGAAGATGCATGTGCTGTCGCTGTCGGGCGGCATGCCGTGGCAATGGGCCTCGCTCGACGCGGCGGACAAACTCGCACGCATCGTCAACGATGCGGCCGTCGAAGCGCACCAGAATTTTCCGGACCGGTTCGTCGCGGCGGCTGCGATTCCCATGCGCGACCCCAAAGCCGCGCTGCGCGAACTCGATCGCATCGCCGGCAAGCCGGGCATGCGCGCGGTGCATTTGCCCAATTCGGTCGAAGGCATCGATTACCTGTTCACGCCCGCATACGAGCCGCTGGTCGCGCGCTTTGAGGAACTTGGCTATCCGATACTGTTTCACCCGCTCGACGGCCAGCCCAATCACTACGGCGGCCCGGAGCGACTTGCAGGCCCCAACTTTATTTACAACACCCTGGGCTTTCCGTTCGAGACCGCAACCCTCGCCGTCAAATTCATCACCAGCGGCTACCTCGACAAATTCCCCAAGCTCGACGTCCTGCTGCCGCATTCCGGCGGTTGTTTTCCCTACATCGCGGGGCGCTTCGAACACAGCATCAAAAAAGGCGCGGTCGAAGCAGCGTCGAAATTAAATGGCTCCGTGCGCGACTACATTCGCCGCTTTCACTACGACTCGCTCGCGTATTACCCGGAAACGCTACGCTTCATGATCGAACTCGTCGGCTCGGATCGCGTGGTGATCGGCACCGACAATTACGCCAGGATGGATGTGGATCAACCCAACGCGCTGGTGGAGTCGCTGAATCTGCCGGCGGTAGACTTGCAGAAAATTCTGCATGGCAATGCGGCGAAGCTGTTGCGGATCTAGCGCGGTTAGTAGGTCGCAATCCCATTGCGCCGAATGCAATATCCAAACGGCGCAATGGGACAAGGGAACACTTGAAGCGGAGCATTGCGCCCTGCACATTCTCGCTGGTATGCAGTAGTTTCAATCCAGCTTGACCCCCGCCGCCTTCACGATCGGCCCCCACTTGTTGTAATCGTTCTTAAGCTGCGCCCCCAGTTGCTCGGGCGTACCTGGCGCCGGATCCGCGCCGCGCGCGGTGAGACGTTCGCGCAGATCCTTGTCGGCGAGCGCTTTGTGAACGCCCGCATTGAGCCGGTCCACGATGTCGCGCGGCGTCTTGCCAGCCACCAGGATGCCGTACCAATTCGACGCATCAACCTTGGGCACGCCCTGCTCCGCCATCGACGGCAGGTCGGGCAGCAGTGCGGAGCGCTTGGCTACGGTGATCGCAATTGCGCGCAAGCGGTTGCTTTGCACATGCGGCAGCAGCACCGGCAGATCGGCGATCAGCATCTGGGTGTGGCCGCCGAGCGTGTTGGTGACCGCGGGCGCGGCGCCGCCATAGGGTACATGCACGATATCTGTTTTGGTTTCGGTCTTGAAAAGTTCCAGCACCAGATGCGGCAGACCGCCGTTGCCGGTGGACGCGGCGTTGATCTGACCGGGCCGTGATTTTGCCAGCGCTATCAGTTCTTTTACATTCTTCACCGGTAATGAGGGATGCACCACCATCAGTTCCGGCGTGGTGGTCACCATCGAAACCGGCGCCAGATCACGCAGCGCGTCAAACGGCAGTTTCAAAAAAACATGGGGATAGATGCCCAGCGAGGTGCTCGACAGCACCATCGAATAACCATCGGGCGGCGACTTGGCGACATGGTCCACACCGATGGTGCCGCCCGCACCGCCGCGGTTATCGATGACCACGGATTGACCCATCGCCTCGCTAAACTTCGCACTGATCATGCGCGCAACGATGTCGAGCGGCCCGCCGGGCGGAAACGCGACCACGATGCGCAGTTGCTTCGAAGGATAGCCTTGTGCGCAGACCGTTACCGGCGCCAACACCAATACCATGCCCGCTGCCGCTGCCCGCAATTTAAGATTTGACGTCATGTTGAGTGCCCTGTTCGTTACAAAGAGTTTCAAAGTTCCGATTGTGGAACAATCAATGCCGGAACTCAATCGCGAATTGCGCACGCATGCTGCGGCCCACAGCTTGGGCAGCGTAAAATGAACTACACCCCGATTACACAGAAAGCACTCATGAGCCACGAAGCATCCAACGATAATCCCTACACCCGCGGCATCGCGCAATTTGTGTCGGGTCTTAGCTACGACGCGATTCCCGCCGAGGTCAAAGCGCGCATCAAACTGCTGATGCTCGATGCGCTCGGCTGCGCACTCTACGGTGCTGATCTTGAGTGGAGCAAAATGCTGCAACACACGCTGACGCGCGTGGATGACTCACGCCGCTGCAACGTGTGGGGCACCGCTCTGAAACTGTCCGCGCCGCACGCCGCACTCGTCAACGGCACACAGGTGCAGGGCTTTGAACTCGATGACGTTCATCGCGACGACGCCATCACCCGCCTGGGCGCCAAGTACCGTCACAAAGTGCGCGTAGAGGTGTTCCTCAACGACGGCACGCGCATGGAGCGCACGGTCGAATCCGCGCGCGGCAGCGAATACAAATTCGCCAGTGAAGCCGATATCGTGGATAAATTCGAGAAGCTCGCGCTCAAAGCGCTGCCTCAATCGCAGGTCGAACAACTGCGCGACGCGATGCTGGGTTTGGACAAACTTGACGATGCCACCAGGATTGCGCAGTTGCTGGGTAAGCGCTAGGCTATTGTAAGAATTAATCCTCCGCATAATCCAAAAATCCCTAACCCCAAAGGCCCCCGCCATGACCACCCCCTCCGCCGCCGCGCGCACCGGATTCATCCCCACCGGCAAGCTTCGTGTCGGCCTCAACATGAGCAACTTTTTACTGACCGCGAAAGATGCCGCGGGCGCGCCGATCGGACTCGCGCCTGACCTCGGTCGCGAGCTCGGCAAACGTCTCGGCGTGGAAGTCGAACTGGTGCCCTATCCCAATCCGGGCTTGCTCGCCGACGATGCCGACAAGAACAAGTGGGATGTGGGCTTTCTCGGCGCGGAGCCGCAGCGCGCCAACGCCATCGATTTCACCGCCGCCTATGTGGAAATCGAAGCGACCTATCTGGTGCCGCCGGGATCCACGCTCAAGACCATTGCCGAAGTGGACGTCAAAGGCATACGCATTGCGATTTCGGGCAAATCCGCTTACGACCTTTATCTCACGCGCAACCTGAAAAACGCCGAGCTCGTGCGCGAGCAAGGCGCGGATACCGTGTTCAAGAAATTTGTCGACGACAAACTCGACGCGCTTGCCGGACTGCGTCCGCGGCTGATCACGGATCAAGGCAATCTGCCCGGCTCACGCATCCTCGACGGCAACTTCACCGCCGTGCAACAAGCCGCGGGCACACCGAAAGGCCGCCCCGCCGCCGCGCAATACCTGCGCGAATTCATCGAAGATGTCAAAGCCAGCGGCTGGGTCGCACGCACCATCGAGAAACACCATGTGCGCGGACTGACGGTGGCGGCGAAGGCTTAGGACGACAGTGCTGAGACCTGAGTCCTGAGTCCTGAGTCCTGAGTCCTGAATTTCGAGTGGTCCAGCACGCACCAACGCAAGACCCATCACTAAAACGAATCGTCAATTCCCGCGTATACCCGCCGCCTTAACCACGCGCGCCCGCTGTTCATTCTCCGCCTTCATAGCGGTTTCAGGCAGATGTACTGCATAAATAATGAGCACCCGCGCGCTGAAAAAGGGTATATTTAACAGCTATCGCAAGCGTCTGCCCGGCGCATTGACATCGTAACCATGAGCCCGCGATTTCACCATCCATGAACCGCTTGCATTCCCTGTTCATCGTCTGCTTCGCTTGCATTATGGTGAGCGGATGCGCCTCCACCGACCCAGATGGTGGCAACTCGGTACTTGCGCCCACACCGGTGAGCGAGATCTATTCACAAGCGAGTCTGCGAATCATGCTGGCGTTTATGCCAGACCTGCAGAAGAACCACTTCGACAACCCCGTACTTGAATGCACCGGCCCCACCGTGTTCGAGGAACGCGTCGCGCGCATCGGCGCCAAACTGGCTGAAGCGGCCTACCGCAGCTATCCCGACCTCTCGCAACGCATCCCGCGCTTTGTGTTCACCGTTTCCGACAAGAGCGAAGCGGGTGTTGCTTCCACTGCCGGTGGCCTGATTGTCGTGCTGCGGCCGGTGAGCGAAATTTCATTGTCGGATGACGCGCTCGCCTTTGTCGTGGCGCGCGAGCTTGGCCACGTGATATCGCGGCACCATGAACAGAACACCGCCACCAGCATCGTTTTTTCCGTGGCAGCCACGGTATTGGCGCCGGCGCTCAACGTGGCGCGCTTGCTGGCGTTGCTCACATCCGGTACCAGCAGCGCGGCGGCGGCGAGCACGGTCTCCAGCGCGGTCTCCTACGCGAGTTCGCGTGCAGTGATTGCGACCTACGGCCAACGCCAGCGCATGACAGCCGACGGCGTTGCGCTGCGGCTGCTGCCGCAGGCCGGTTATGAAGCCCGAGCAGTGCCCGCCGGATTGGTGGCAGATTGCCCGCTAACACCGCCAACCAAATGGCTGCGCGAGCTGCATGAATCGGTAGCGCTGCTTACGCCGCCCCCAGCCCGCGCCGATGACGCGCGTATAGCGGTATCGGCGCCGACGCCACAGCCTGCGGAATAACAGGCACGGCCCGTTGCGCGGCTGATGCATTGTGCGCGATTTAGCGCTGCATTCGAAAAATTAAAATCTTGTATAACCAATTGATATTATTAGTTATTATTATACTAATTGAGTCTGACCACAATTACTCGATCAACGAGTGAGCGTCAATTTCTGAAAGGTATGGCAATCCGCCGGCGCGCGGCCACGGCTCACCGCGAAGGTCCAGGTGACTTCACTCACGTAGACGTCGTGTTTCGAATCGACCGCCAGCCCGTGCGGTGCGGCGAAGCTGCCGGGCGCGGTGGCTTCCGGCGTACCCAGGCGCGACAACAGCTTGCCGTCTTTATCAAAAATACTGAGACGTGCATGACGCGCCTTGGTGATCGGGCCATGCGTAAACGAATGGTCACCCTCGTGCCACCACAGTTCGGTGACGTAGGCACGGCCCTGCGCATCGAACACCACGTGTGTCGGGCGCTGGGTGTCCGTCCATTCTTCCAGAAACTCGCCGTCGGGACTGAAAATCTGGATGCGGTCGCTCTCGCGGTCGCACACGTACACGCGCCCGTTGGCATCTATCGCGATACCGTGCGGCAAATGAAACTGCCCTGGACCTCGCCCCGGCGTGCCCCATGAGCGCTTGAGTTGGCCGGTCGGCGAGAACACATGCACACGCGCGTTGCCGTAGCCGTCCGACACATAAATATCGCCCTTAAGACCGATGGCGATATTGGTCGGGCGATTAAACGGCCCCGCCGCGCGCGCAACCGATGGCGTGGTCGAACCGTCATAACCGGTGTCGGACGGCGTATTCATGGTGCCCAGCGTCATCAGCAATTTGCCTTCGGGCGAAAATTGCCGCACCGTATGGTTGCCGTCATCGGTGCAAAACAGCGTGCCGTTGGGCGCGACATAAATGCCGTGCGTGCGATAGGTAAAATCACCGGTGCCCCAGGAGCGTATGAAATTGCCGTTCTGGTCATACACAATCACCGGATGCTCACCGCGGCACATCAGATACACGCGGTCCTCGCCGTCCACCGCCACCCCGGCCACGTCGCGATGCACGTAACCTTTGGGCAGTTGCTCCCAGCCTTCAACGGCGGAATATTTGATTGGGTCGTTTGCAGTCATGTCGCTCTCCCGTGATGCGTAAATTATGTTAAACGCTCAGCGCCTGTTGACACCGTAACGTCCGGCGCCGATCAGCGCCACCACCAGCCCCGTGAACAAAAAGAAGCCCTGCAACTCGAGCGCCCAGCCACCGCTTCTGCCCACATCATACAACTGATGTGAATGCCATAACACGATCGCAAAAATCATGTTGACCGCAATAATCAGTCCGCCGAGGCGCGCATAAAAACCAAGGATCACCAATAGCGGCGCGATGACTTCACCGATATACACGCCATAGGCAACCCACGCCGGCCAGCCGATGCCGATCAGCGAAGTCTCGATACCACTCACACCTTTGACAATTTTTGCATAGCCGTGAAACAGCATGAAAATGCCCAGCATCAGCCGCAGCACCAGTTTTCCGAGATCATCCGTCATATTTACGTTCCTGCTCACCGGCATGCAACTACGCCTTCACCGTCAGCTTCACCAGCGCATCGGCGCGCCCCTGCTTCTCCAGCTCACGGCAGGTTGCAATGATCGAATTAAACTGTGCCGCCGCAATCGGCAGACCGGGAATCACCTCCTGCAAGCGGCGCACCTCTTCGTCGAAATCCCAGATGAACTCGCGCCCGCTGGATTGTTTGGTGTAACTCTTGCCGTCCTTGGTAAAAATGGTAATGCGCGGGCCGAACAGCGTCATTTTGTGCGATGGAATGATGGTCACGCGATGCATCAATTCCAGCACTTCGGGCGGATCGTCCACGGCTTCGAGCTTGCGGCCGCGCAACGCCGGGTAACCGCGCTTAACCACGCCGTAGGCGGTGAAATACGCGGTGCCTCCCTGTTTCGCCGCGCCGTCCTCGCGCCGGCTGGGGAATGCGGGACTCGGGTATTGCGTTTCCAGCCAGTTCACCACGGCTTCGACGCGGGCAACGTCCTGATAGCGGATGTTGTTTTCCTCGCACAGTTTCGCCGTGACATCGATATGCGCGATGTTGTAACCGGCAATAAAGTAGATGCGATAAAGCGTCTCCAGGAACATCCAGTCGCGGCCAAGGTTGGCGGTAATGGCATCGAGGCTCGCGCGCGTGTCGCCGGTAAAACTGTAGCTGAGCGCGCCTTTGTTGTTGCCTGCGTAGGCGTGATAAAAACCGGCATCGCCTTCGAGTACGGTTTCGCCGCCCACATGTCCCGGCTGCGCTAGCGCTACCGCGAGCATGGCGCTGCGCGTGGCCGCTCCCTCGCGCAGCGGCGTGCCGCCGCAGCGCGCGGCTTCAAGGTTGCCGGAGGCGAGACTCGCGCACAACGCAATGGTGCTGTTGACCTGATCTTCGCTATAGCCCATCACCTTCGCCGCAGCCACTGCCGCACCGAAAATGCCGAACACCGGGCCGGGGTGAAAACCCTGCGACATCACTGTCGGAATAAATTCCGCCGCCATGCGTTCCATCACCTCATAGCCCGCAACCACGCCGGTAAGGTACGCCTTGCCGGACGCGCCCGCTGCCTCGGCCGCCACCAGCGCGGCGGGAATGATCGCGGTGTTGGGATGCGTGAGCATGCGAAAAGTGTCGTACTTGCCGCCCGCCAGCGCCAGCTCCGAATTGGCATAAGCCGCGCCGCCCTTGGTCACCAGCGTGCCATCGACCATCAGCGTTGCGCCTTTTTTTACGCCGTTTTCTTCGTCGGCGATCATCTTCACCGCCTGCTTGCCGGCGGCCGTCTTCGAGCCCAACAGCACCGAGGTGAGCGCATGCAGGGTCACGCCCTTGGCGCGATCAATCACCGCCGGCGGAAGATCTTCATAGCGCAGCGCTGCGACCCATTGCGCGAGTTGTCGACTGAGGGATGCCATACGGTTATTCTCCTGGTTGCTACGGGTTGATGGGACAAACTGCGATGCGCTGGCTTAAAGGCTGCAGTGTGAGTATAGACGCAGTGCCCGCCTTTGCGCCGGGACTCGCGCGCAAGAGCGGGCATGCCCTGCGCATTTTACCCGCCGCAAGTTCGCTGCCGGCATTCCGTGCGAGAGTAGTTTCGCGCTTGCGGTGATACAGGCTATCTGCCGCCCGCGTTCGCGATTTCACAACGGCGGGTTACGGCTGCGCCTAACCCGCAACCGGGCGCGCGAGAATTTCCTCGAACCAGCGCTGCACGTTGGGGTACAGCGCCATATCGACGCCAAGCCGTTCCGGATTGATGCACCACGGCCAGGTGGCAATATCGGCGATGGTGTAGTTGTTGCCGGCCAGGTAAGCAGACTCGCCCAGGCGCGTGTTGACCGGATGCACGGTGTAAGGCAACCCGGTTTCTTCGAGCATGATATGAATCATGCGGTCGTTGGGTGTGGGCCAGGTGTACAGGTCTATCACAATATATCGTTTAAAAACAATTAGTTGTATTCTCTACACGCGCTTACTTATGTGATATCGCGCGACTTTCGCTTCATCGACCTCCACGCCGTGCCCCGCGCCTGCAGGCCGCGTCATCGTGCCGTTGTCGATCGCTATGGGATTTTTAACGATGTCATCAGCGAGGTAATGATTGGTGATGCTCACACCCCAATTCACATTCGGCGCCACACAGCCCATGTGAATAATGGTCGCAGCGCCCACGCTGGTCTCCGCCACTTTGCACGCGAGATTGATGTTCAGGCCGAGTGCCGCGCACACCGACATCGCATGCACCGTGGCACTGACCCCGCCGAGTTTGATGGTCTTTAAATTCGCGCCCTGGATCGAACCGGCGCGCGCCATGGCGATGATGGTGGCCACGTTACCCAGCGCTTCGTCGCCGTTCAACGGTATCGGCGAGATGCGCGCGAGCGCCGCCATGCCGTCGTAGTCGTCGTCGCGCAGCGGCTGTTCGAGAAACAGCAGGTCGGCCTCGCGTGCACGCTCGACAAAAATGCGTGCGTTGCGAAAATCCATGCCCATGTTGGCGTCGGCGCACAACACCACATCGCGGCCGATGGCCTTGCGTATCTGCACCGCGGCATCGGCTTCATCGAGCGGGTTCTTGATACCCACCTTGAGCTTGAAAAAGCGGTAGCCTTCCCTGATCTTTTGGTGGGTCTCGGCGATGTCGTCCTCGATTTTAGGATTGCCGAGCAGATACATCGCGGTAAGCGCATCGCGCCGCGCGCCGCCGTAGAGGTCCGACAGCGAAACATTGAGATGCCGGCCGGCGAGATCGGCAATTGCCGCATCCACCGCGCACTTCGGCCCGCCGTTGTGGTGCAGCGCGTGCGCGCAAAGGTTTGCGAGTTCAGCGCGCTTCAATGCATCCCTGCCCACCACCAGCGGCGCCAGATGCTCGTTCACCGCCGCTACCATGCCGGGCAGCACGTCGCCCGTCATGGTCGGCGCAACCGAGGCCTCGCCCCAGCCGACCATGCCGTTCGCGGCTTCGGCGCGCACCAGCAGGTTGTATGAAATTTCCAACCGCACGCCGGCCATGATGACCGGCTTTTTGAGAGGAATCGCGATCGCTATCGCGTCGATGCGCTTGATGCGCAGCGGCTCGGTGTCCGTGCTGTGTGCGGCAACGGCTTGAAGGACAGTATCAAGAACCATGCGGCTTCCTTCAAAAACAAGATTTCATAGGTGGGCCGAATTATAGCGCCGCGGGTTACAAGGGCCGCAACGCTTCCAGCGCCACTAGCGGCAACACCACATGCGAAGCGTGCGCGTGATCCACATACACGGTGTTGGTGGCGACGCGCCGCGTGCGCGCGCGCCCTTGCGGCTCGCCGGTGTTCCAGTTCAGATCATAGCGCGGAAAATTGCTCGACGAAACGTCGAGCCGGATACGATGACCCGCCTTGAACAAATTGCAGGTTGCAAAAGGTTCGATGGTAATTTCATAGACCGCGCCGGGCGTCATCATTTCCGGCTTTTCCCACGAGTTGCGATAGCGGCAACGCAAAATGCCGTCGCACAGATTCATCGTATAGCCGCGCGGATAGTCTTCATTGGGTGGATACACGTCGATCAACTTGGCAGTGAAATCGGTGTCGATACAGTTTGAAGACACCTGCAGCTTGACCGTGATCGGCCCCGCCACGGCGACATCGTGCGCCAGCGGCGGCGTCTCGAATACCAGCACGTCGGCGCGTGCGGCCAGCGGCATGCCGGGATTCCTGCAGCCGAAAAACCGTTGGTGCTCGCGCTGGTCGAACGCGCCGCCTTCGAATACCGGCTCGCCGGAAGTAAGCGGCCCGCCGATGGTCGGCACCGGGTTCGACGGATCGTAGTCGTAGGAAATCGGCGTTGCGACGGACGTAACGTCAGCTGCAGGCTTCGCAGTGGATAACGCGCCATCGGCATGCAGATAGTAGGGCGTAAACTGCACCGTTGGCAGCGGCCACTCATCACCGGCGATCCAGCGCCCGCCATGCTGCATGCGCCCGGCGGCATTCCTGCGCCCCGAACCACCACCCATCAAAAACAAACGCAGCGCGGGTTCCTTATCCACGCCGTTGGCGACACCGCGCACCCAATGGTCAAACCAGCGCAAACGCAGATCAAGCCAGTTCCTGGCGAGGTTGCCGTCGAGCGTCGATGCCTCGCCAAAATCAACATCACCCGACCACGATTTCGAGCGGTTGCCATGCGTCCACGGCCCCATGATCAGCCGCACCGGACCGCGCTTACCCTGTTTGAGACCAGTGTAATTATCAATCGCGGTGCGCACGTAGCCGTCGTACCAGCTCGACATGTGTATCTGCGGCACGTCGGCAAACTGCGGATACCAGCCTTCAGTGTAAATGCCGAGTTGTTTCCAATAGGCGCCGAATTCACCGTGCGTCCACTGCTCAAAGAGGAAATCCTCGTACTCGGGCGCCCAGCGCACCGGCGAGTGGCCCGGCTTCCACGGCATGCGCTTGAACCATTCGATCAGGTCTTCGGCAGCCAGCGCCTCACGCACCCGCGCGTCCGACTGCGCAAGCGGACTTTCTTTCGCATTGTTGAAGGCCCACGTCACCTGCTTCATCTCGAGTGCACCGCCGCTGCGGATGCCCGATTGATAGGCATTGGAAAAGCCGCCGCAGTCGATCACCATCGCCGACAACGCCGTGGGCGCGAGACACGCCAGCGCCACCTGCGTGTGCGCCGCGTACGACAAACCCATGGTCGCGACTTTGCCATTGCACCAGGGCTGCGCTGCTATCCATTGCACGGTGTCGAAGCCATCCTCACCATCACTCAGATATTTGACGAACTCGCCCTCGGAGCCATGACGCCCGCGGCAATCCTGATAAATCACGATATAGCCGGCGCGCACGAAATGCGTGGCGACATCCGCACGCAAGCGCGGCTGGGTTTCACCGCGATCGACTTCGGAGCGCGACGCGCGCGTTTTGCCGTAGGGCGTGCGTTCGAGAATGACCGGAAATTGACCGTCGAGCGCTTTGCCATTGCGCGCGGGGCGGTAAATATCGGTAGCGAGTTTCACCCCGTCGCGCAGGGCAATCATGACGTTGCTGTCAATGATGAATTCGTAATCCGTGAATGTGGTTGTGTTCATGGGTTATTGATAAAGATAAAACATGGCTAAGGGTAAAATGCGCCGTTTGCTAAAATCGCTGGAAGTGAGTCGCCGTATGCTGCCCGCCGCGCGACAACCATCATGCACATCCAGTGCATTTATAAAAAATACCATTAAAAACAAAAGCTTACATATACTATCATGATTCTCTACGCGCTCACTATTTTTACCAGCGCGTTCCTGCTGTTTTTGGTCCAACCCATCCTGGCAAAACAAATCCTGCCCTGGTTCGGCGGGTCCGCTGCGGTGTGGACGACGTGCCTGGTGTTTTTCCAGTTTCTGCTGCTGTTCGGTTATGCGTATACCGATTTCACCACGCGCAGGATGACGCCGCGCAGTCAGTTGATTCTGCATGTGGCGCTGCTGATCGTGAGCCTCGCCTCGCTGCCGATTATTCCTGACGTAACGTGGAAACCGTCGGGCAATGAAGACCCGACCTGGCGCATCCTCGGCCTGCTCGCGTTTACCATCGGCCTGCCTTACTTTTTGCTGTCAACCACAGGGCCGCTGGTGCAGGCGTGGTTTGCACGCGCACATGCCTCCGGCACGGTGTATCGGTTGTTCGCGCTGTCGAATTTTGCCTCGCTGCTGGCGCTGGTTTCATACCCGTTCGCAATCGAGCCGTGGGTCGCCACGCGCGTGCAATCGTTCAGCTGGAGCGCGGGCTACGTGTTGTTCGTGGTGGTGTGCATTTGCGCGGGCTTGTATAGCCTGCACCTGCATACCGTGGCACAGTCGGACGCGGTGGCGCAAAAGCCCGACGACAGCCCCGCGCCTGCCTGGGCGCATTACGGCCTGTGGCTGCTGCTGTCGGCGATGGGCTCGTTCATGCTGCTGGCGGTCACCAATCATATTACGCACGACGTCGCGTCAGTGCCGTTTTTATGGCTGCTGCCATTGACCATCTATCTGGTCACTTTTATTCTGTGTTTTGAAGGACGCGGCTGGTATAAGCGCATTTACTTCATGGGCCCGCTGATGGTGGTGGTGTGCGCGCTGGCGTGGTTCATGCACGAAGAAGGTGGCATCATGGATTTCAAGGTGGCCGTGCCCTTGTTCAGCGCCGGGCTGTTTATCATGTGCATGTTCTTCCACGGCGAACTGGCGGCACTGAAGCCGGCGCCACGTTATCTCACCACGTTTTACCTGATGGTATCGCTGGGCGGCGCACTCGGCGGCGTGGTGGTCGGGTTTATCGCGCCGAAGTTTTTCAACACCTACTACGAGTTCGGCATCGGACTGGTGGTAACGCTGCTGCTGGCGGCGTACCTCGCCATCGGTGTCAGCGCTGACCGGCACCGCATCATACCCATGGCGTTGCTGGTTGCCACCGGCTTTACCGGCTTTCACCTCTATCACTACATCCATACGTTATCGAACGATGCGCGTTTGATGACGCGCAATTTTTACGGCACGCTGCGCGTAAAAGACACCGGTCCCGATACCAGTGAAACCGCGATGCGGCGGTTGATGCACGGCGCGATCATGCATGGCGAGCAGTACCTGCACAAGGACAAGCGCCACCGCCTCACCACTTACTACACCGAAGCCAGTGGCGTTGGCCTTGCCGTCAAACACTTTCAGGCGGCGGGCCCTGTGCGCGTGGGCGTGGTGGGCCTGGGTACCGGCACGCTGGCCGGCTACGCGCGCGCGGGTGACACGGTGCGTTTTTACGAAATCAACCCGCAGGTGATCGATATCGCCCGCCGTGATTTCACATTTATTTCCGACAGCAAAGGCCAAGTCGATACCGTGCTCGGCGATGCGCGCCTGACCATGGAACGCGAAGCGCCGCAGCAATACGATGTGCTTGCCATCGACGCATTTTCCAGCGATGCGATCCCAGTGCATTTGATTACCAAAGAGGCGATGGCGATTTACTTGAAGCACATCAAGCCCGACGGCGTGGTGGCATTTCATGTGACTAACCGTTTTCTGAAGCTCGCACCGGTGGTCGAACAAATCGCCAAGACCCATGGATTGCAGACGTTACTGGTCAGCGACGACGACACCGGCGGCGACGCCTCGCGCACGGATTGGGTGCTGGTCACGCGCAACAAGAAACTGCTCGACGACAAAAAGATCAAAGACAGCACCAGCGAGATCACACCGATTGCGGGTTTGCGCCTGTGGACGGATGATTTCAATAATTTGGTGCAGATACTAAAATAACTCCATTCGAAAACAAATCCTTATGACACATTTTCTGCGTCTGATACTAATTTTTCTCGCCAGCGCATTGTGCATAGCCGCCAACGCGCAACCGTTACCATCCACCGACGCCCGCGGCCTGCCCACACTCGCGCCGCTGGTCAACGAAGTCACGCCCGCGGTGGTGAATATTTCCGTCGTCACGCGCGCGCCGATGGAAAACAATCCGCTGTTTCGCGATCCGTTTTTCCGCCGCTTTTTTGGCCTGCCCGATCAGCAGCAGCAACGCGAACAAGCCGCCGGCTCCGGTGTTATCGTCGATGCCGCGCGCGGTTATGTGCTCACCAACAATCATGTGATCAAAGACGCCGAACGCATACTCATCACACTCAAAGACCGCCGCCAATTCAACGCCAAACTGGTGGGCACCGATCCGGGCACCGACATCGCCGTGCTGCAAATCGTGGCCAGCGGCTTAAGCGCGCTTAAAATCGGCGATTCCGACAACCTGCAGGTCGGCGACTACGTGCTTGCCATCGGCAATCCGTTCGGCATCGGGCAGACGGTAACCTCGGGCATCGTCAGCGCGTTGGGGCGCAGCGGCCTTAACATCGAAGGCTACGAAGATTTTATTCAGACCGATGCCTCGATCAACCCCGGCAACTCCGGCGGCGCGCTGGTGAATTTACGCGGCGAACTGATCGGCATCAACACCGCCATCATCGGACCTTCCGGTGGCAACGTGGGCATCGGTTTTGCCGTGCCCTCGAACATGGCGCGCGCGGTAATGAACCAGATTATTCGTCATGGCGAGGTGCGGCGCGGACGTCTGGGCATTGAAATGGCTGATCTGACGCAGGAGCTGGCCAAAAAGCTTGGCGTGAACTCGCTGGAAGGTGCACTTATCGCCGTGGTGCAACCCGCATCGCCCGCGGAAAAATCGGGCATGCGCCAGGGCGATGTGGTCACTGCGCTCAATGGCCGCGCGATACGCAACGCCACCGAACTGCGCGCGCGCCTCGGTTTGACGGCCATTGGCGATGAAGTCGAAATGCGCATCAATCGCGGCGGCGCCACGCGCACCGTGCGCACGCAAATCGCACCGCCGGATGTCTCCGTCGGCGAGGGTCAGGCGATTCCCCAACTGCCCGGCATGCGCGTGATTGAAATCCAGCGCGGCAGTCCGCTGTATCAGCGGCTGCAGGGTGGTGGACTGGTGGTTTCCGCGGTGGAACAGAACAGCGCGGCGTGGGTGGCCGGCTTTCGTCCGGGTGACATTATTTACGCGGTGAACCGTCGCCGCATGCAAACCGCTGCCGAGCTGCAAGCCGCGCTGCGCGGCGCGCAAAGTTACACCGTTGGACTGCTGCGCGGCGACTTTAATCTGACCATAATGTTGCGCTGATCCGCACGTATGCCGGTATCCAGTGCGTATCATTATGCGAAGCATCTTGAATCTTGATCCTTCGGATCGGGTTCCAGCTATCGCGTTTCCGAGCGTGATGCGTTATTTCCGTTTTGTGCCGAACGGGTTCAGAAGGTCTACCTTAAAAATAGCAAAGTCGGCAACGTTACGTGTTACGACTGTCAGCTGGTGCACTTTAGCGGTAGCGGCGATCATGGCGTCCTCATAGAGCGAGTCTGGCTTGCGATGCATCAATCGAGCCCACATACGAAATGTCGCGCCGTCCATGGGCAGGATGTTATAAGACGATGTGAGTAGATCAGCCCAATTCTCTATTTCGGCAGCCTTGGCGGGAGCTTGCTCCCGCGTCAATTCGATGCCAGCCTGGATTTCGCCAAGGGTGACTGCCGACAGAAACAGCTCGGCGTCCGCAGCGGATTGCAGCCAGGTGACGACGGCCCCATGTGGTTTGGGCTTGCGCAACTCGGAGACGACATTGGTGTCGAGGAGATACATGAGCCTTATCCCAATGCGGAAACCTTGCGCCTGCGGGCGCTTCCCCGTGCTGGTGTTAGGGAATCGGTCCGCCCGGCCTCCGACAATAGCAATTGCTTGATGGAAAGACGCGCGGTGGCCTTAAGCCGCCGCCACTCGTCAACGGGCACCAGAACCGCGGCTTCGGCCCCACGTTTGGTCACGACCTGGGGGCCATCCTTGATACACGCTTCAAGGAACTCGCTGAAGCGGGCTTTTGCATCCTGCACGGGCCAAGTTTTCATAATGGTCCAATCTGACTAGTTGAATGACTAGTGTAACACAAGCGCACTCAAGACAGGCTCATCAAGCATTTGTGCCAACACCAACACCGTCATACCGGCGCAGGCCGGTATCCAGTGCGTATCATGATGCGAAGCATCTTGAATCTTGATTCTTCGGAGTGGGCGTGCGTACCAGAGTCCGGCCCGCGCCGGAATGACGGGCGTGGAACAGATGCAGTATAAGTGCTCGACAACGTGCAACGCTACACCAGCACGCGAGAAATCCGCAGCGACGAGGAGGCACCATGGACAAATTCGACCGCATCTACCAACTGCACGATGTGCTGCGTGACCGGCGCACACCTATCAGCCGCGCAGACCTGGCATCAAAGCTGGAATGTTCCGAACCCACAGTCTACCGGCTGATACACATCCTGCGCGACATGCTTCACGCGCCACTTCACTATAACGACGCACTCAGCGGGTATTACTACGAGCGCACCGCGGCAGGCGGCACCTTTGAATTGCCGGGACTGTGGTTCAACGCACGCGAGCTACAGGCGCTGCTGGTTTTTGAACGGCTGTTTGAAAGCCTGGAACCGGGCCTGCTGCGCGAGCACCTGAAACCGCTATCCAAACGCCTGGACGAATTGCTCAACAGCAAACGGCTGGGCTTGAGCGAAGCGGCCAACCGCGTGCGCGTGCTCGGCATGGCCGCGCGGCCCGCGGGCGAGTGGTTTCAGGTGCTCGCCAGCGCCACGCTACAACGCCACAAGCTGCGCCTGCGCTACCACGGACGCGGGCGCGACGCCATCACCGAACGCACGGTCTCGCCGCAACGCATCGTGCATTACCGCGACAACTGGTACCTGGATGCGTGGTGCGAACTGCGCAAAGGGTTGCGCAGCTTTGCCATGGACAGAGTGAAAAACGCTTTGGAAACAATAGATAAGGCGCAAGACATCGCTGAAAGAGACTTGAACGCCCACTACGCCAGCAGCTACGGCATCTTTGCCGGCAAGGCCAGCAAGATGGCGGTGCTGCGCTTCTCGGCGGAACGCGCGCGGTGGGTGGCGGATGAACGGTGGCATCCTCAGCAGGCCGGGCAAT